>CAZOXC010000606.1:0-2927 GCA_964583205.1 uncultured Pirellulaceae bacterium
AAAACGAGTCGGGTTGGGACGAGTGGTTTTGATGACCACACCCATTAGCGAACCGAACAACTCGCCGGATCGAGATCGCTGGAATGACTTGTTCTTTGATCTGGAAAACTGCTGGCCTTCATTCTGGCTGGTGCAACAAATCAGCCGGCACCTGGTTTCGACAAGGCCAACTCGACTCAATCTGGAATTGGGCGAGATCGCCAGCCTGGACAATGACTCTGACAAATTCCCTGAACAATATCGCCTGTTCACGCCTCGCGATGAAGAGCCCGGCAAACTGGTGGCCGATCAAGGGCAAGTGCGTTTTCGATTTACAAATTCGCCGGGACATTTTCGACTCAAGGGCCAAATGGATGGTCCGGTGTTGCGAGGCTTCAGCGTGAACCTGCCACCCAACGCGACCGACCTGAACCGGATCGATGTTGAAAGACTCGATGACTGGTTCGGCGAAGGACGAATTCAAATCGCCAGCGACGAAGAAGAAATCGAACGGGAACAAGGCGCAACTCGCGTCGGACGAGAATTCTACCCGGTCCTGGTTACCTTGTTGGCAATTCTGTTCGGCCTGGAATTGATCATGTCCAATCGGTTCTATTCCAATGCACCTTCCAGAACGGGTAACAAAACAACAACCAGCAACAAGGCAGACGCGGCGTCATGAACAGTATGACATTCGAACCCGTGATGCCCACCTGGTTGCTGCTGATCGCCGCAGCAACCTTGATCGCGCTGATCTTGATGCGGCCTGGTTTCGGAGAACTCACCTTGCGGCGAGGCTGGATTCTGCGCGGGTTGCGAATTGGAACTTGCCTGTTGGTTCTATTGTGTTTGTTGCGGCCCGGCTGTGTGACGCAAATCGAAAAGTCACAAACAGGTATCGTCGAAGTGTTCCTCGACCAAACTCGCTCGATGCAACTGCCTCATCGAGCCACACAAGATTCACGTTATGCCGTGATGCAGCGAATGATTCAGCAAAATTCAGCTACGATTGCCAAGCTGGACGAAAACAATATCAAACTACGCTGGTTCGGATTTGACAATCAACTCAGCGAACTGGAATTTGATGCCGGTCGACTACGTACGGCGGAATCTCCCGAAGGTGACGAGACCGACATCGGCAGCAGCATTTATTCCGGAGTGCAACTGGTTCGCAACCAACGCTTGTTGGCAACGATCCTGGCCAGCGACGGCGTGCAGAACGCGATTGACCCGGCGACCGATCTCAACGAAGCCGTGCGATCGATCAATGATTCGCAAATCCCTTTGTATTGCATTCCGTTTGGACGAGCCGAAGACAACAATCAGGCCGCAGACATCTCGATTGAGAATCTTGCCGATCAGTTTTCGGTACGAGTCAACAATAACTTGCAAGTCACGGCGACGGTCACGGCTCGAGGTTTTGCTGGTCAACAGCTTCCGATTCAACTGGTGATCATTGACAAGCAAGGCAATGAACAGATTGTCGATACGCAATTGGTCACGCCTCGCCAGGGGTTTGAGCGCCAAGTGGTCACGCTGAATTACACTCCACCGAACCCGGGACAGTTTCAAATGCTTGTTCGGGCGACTCCCCAACCAACAGAATCGGCCGTCGCCAATAACCAGCTGCCCTCGTTTTTGACTGTCGAAGACCGAGGGGTCAACGTGCTGTTCTTTTACGGGAACCTGGATCATGAAGCCCAGTTGATCCGCCGTTCCTTGCGTGGTGACAACATCATTTCGGTAGATCCCTACCCGATCGACCGTCGCAGCCAATCACAGTGGCCACTGGACATTTCCGACTACCTTGCCGATGACAAGTACGATGTGATTCTGTTTGGCGATGTGGACTCGCGAGCGATTTTTCGGGAGACATTTCAAGAGGATAATATCGCAACGCTGGTCGACGCAGTATCCAACGGCAACAAAGGTTTCGCCATGCTGGGTGGCTACAATAGTTTCGGTCCGGGACTCTATCACACGACGGACTTGGCCGATCTCCTGCCGATCGAGATGCAGAATTTTGAGCAGCAGGAACTGGATAGCCCACCGCGCCTTGATTTCCATATCGGCGGGACTGTTCAAGTTCAACCCAAGGTCTCACACTTCGTGACTCGATTGGGCGAAGGGGTGAACGGCGGCGATCCCTGGGATGAATTGCCGGGACTTAAAACTCCCAATCGGTTGGTGGCCAAAGATCGTGCTCAAGTCCTGTTGGAGACAGAAGCCGGCGATCCGATTCTGGTCAGCGGGGCTGTGGGCGGTCGAATTTTGGCGTTTGCTGCCGCCGATACCTGGAAGTGGCGGACCCAATATTCTTCGGCAACTCATAAACGATTCTGGCGACAGATGATTCTCTGGTTGGCCGGACAGGATGGTTTGTCTGGCGAAGACGTGTGGGTGTACATGCCCAGGCGACGTTTTCAGCTTGGGCAAGCCGCAAGTTTCAAAACTGGCGTGACATCGGCCAACGCCGATGCGATCGTTGATTTGAATTTGACCGGGACTTTAACTGCACCAGACGGTACTCAAACGGACTTGACGATCTCGCGCGAGCAAACTGATTTCGGCGGCACCATTTCGCGAGACGAATTGAAGCAGCCGGGTCTCTACACGATCGAAGTGATTGGAAAATCCGGCCAGCGCGAAATTGGGCGCACCGAGATGGACTTTGTGATTTTTGACAATGACTTGGAGAAGTCGGTTTCTGGTGCCGACCCGGAACAACTGGCTCGCATGGCCTATCAAACTCGCGAATGGGGCGGTCGAGTCGTTCAGCCCGAAGAGTTCGGCGAGTTACTGAAAGACATTCTGGCTTTGGCACCCGACAACAAAATTGAAATTCCCAAACGCTGGAGACTCGGCGACACCTGGCAAGATGCACTAAGCTTTTTATTGTTGTTTGTTGGATTGATGGTGGCAGAATGGTTTTTGAGGAAGAAGTGGGG
>CAZOXC010000607.1:0-2924 GCA_964583205.1 uncultured Pirellulaceae bacterium
ATTGACAACAATGCATTGGAAGACAGCGGGCTGGAAGACAGCGGCCGGGAAGACAGCGGCCGGGAAGACAGTTCGAATAGTTTAGCGGGAACCTTTCCGGTAGCGCATTCGGTATTGAAGGTGCCCAGCGGTCAATCTGATGAGTTTACAGAAATCCCCATGATCGACATGAATGGATTGGATCAAGGTTGGGACGATTTGCTGACTCCCGAATTAACAAGAGCATTGCTGAACGAGGGCTATGTGGCTCGGCCGACCACCAGGTATGTGCGAGGGCAGTTGGACAATCAGCGTGAATTCCTGGTGCCGATCCACGAATTGAAATTTGACTCGATTGCCCGCTGATGATTGCCGGCTGAAGAAATACTGACTGAAACGCGACCGAAAAAAGAAACAATCTGGAGTTTGTGACTTTCCTGATGGAGTTCCGGTGCCGGAAGGGAACGATTGAGTCTCCAACAGTAACTTGAATTGATTGAAACCGCCTCAAGTGATTGAAGCGATTCACTATTAAATATTTGGAGTAACAATGAAAACTTTCATTACATCATTAACACTGCTGACCTGTTCGATGTTGGCCTGGAGTCAGGCGGCAATTGGTCAGGAAGAAAATAAATTCGACGTAAAAGTTGAAGGCAACAAGGTAATCATTTCGAACGGAGATGAGGTCAAGACTTTTGATCTGGGTGACTTTGGCGACAAGCTGGATTCCAGCATTAAGCACAAAATCATCATTCGCGAAGAGGAATCGGTGGATGGCAAGCGAATGACTCGTTGGAATCATGGCGTGGTTGTCGGCGCTGACGGCGAATTCCAGGTGCTTGAGCTGGAGCCTTCCGAGTTGTCCGGGCAAATATTGTTTGTGCCCGAAGGCGAGGGAAGCGAAGTGGCTGGTACCTGGCGATGGGTTCTGCAGGGCCAGGTTCAAGGTGAAGAAGGCGATCAAAAAGAAATGGCGTTGACGGTTGCTGGCGAAAAAAGTCTGCGAAATATTGAAGCTGCCATCAATGTCATTTCCGAAGATTCGATGGGTGGATACATGATTGGCGTCAGTTGTGAACCTGTTTCTGAACCTTTAAATTCTCAGCTCAATATTGAAGGCGGCCTGGTTGTCACCAAAGTGTTTCCCGAGACAGCCGCATCAGATCAAATCGAAGTGCACGACGTTATTGTCAAGGTCGACGGCGAAGTTGTCCTTACCAATGATGCGCTCAGCGAAGCAGTGCAAGTGAGTGGCAAGAAATGCAAGCCATTGAGTTTCGAGTGCTGCGGAAAGGTGAAGAAATGGATCTGGAGATCACTCCGACTGAACGCAAATCATTCACCTACGACCTGGTCTCGCCACAAATGTCTGAACCAGTGCGTTTGCAAATTCAGGAAGCGCTGTCTGCGGCTGGTGGTAATGTCGCTCTGAGGTTTGTTAAGCCCGGCGCCGGAATAGTAATGCCTCAGTCGACCGAGCGAGCATTCTCGACGGCAGTTTTGCGAAATCGAATGTCTGAAGACCAGTCTGATTTGGCTTCCGAGGTTGAAGAACTGAAACGCCAGGTTGCCAAGTTAACTTCCTTGATCGAATCGATGAACAAAGACCAGGACGATCGTGACTAGAAGAACGGCTGGTTGTGAACCCAGAGCGGTGATGAAATCACGGTAGGTTCAAAAAGCATTGGGCGGGTACTCGAACTGGGTGCCCGCCTTTTTTATTGGCTGGACGGCGTTAAAGGCAGTTGATTGAAACCGCCTGCAGACTGCCGGGTTGAAAGCAGCTAAACTTGTTTCTAACGAGAATCCTCTTCGAGATTCTTCGAGCGCCTTTGAATCCCTGTTCATAGCACCTGGCCTGGCGGCAAGCCGGAGATTCCGCCTCAAGTTGGTGCGGCAAGCCTGTAACAGCGGATTCGAAACGGCCCTGAATACCAGTGTTAGTAAGGAACTTTGATGTCGGCTGCAGAGTGGACGGCAATTCGATTGAGTTTGTGGGTGGCCACAGTGGCGGTCGTGTTTAGCCTGCCATTGGGAATCTGTTGCGGCTGGGTGCTGGCTCGCAAAAAATTTCCCGGCAAATTTCTGCTGGAGACTCTGGTCAATCTGCCTCTGGTTTTGCCGCCGGTAGTGACTGGCTATCTGTTGCTGGTCGCGTTCGGCCGCAAGGGTTTTTTGGGATCGTGGCTGGAAGGCTGGCTGGGTTTGCGGATTGTGTTTGACTGGAAGGGCGCGGCGCTGGCTGCTGCCGTTGTTTCGTTTCCATTGATGGTGCGGGCAATCCGAACGGCTTTCGTTTCGGTGGATCCGGAATTGGAGGGTGCTGCTAGAACGCTGGGAGCCAGTCGCTGGAGCACATTCCGGTCAGTATCCCTGCCGCTGGCTCGACACGGAGTAATCGCCGGCTGCCTGCTGGCCTTTGCTCGCAGCTTGGGCGAGTTTGGTGCCACGATTATGATCGCCGGCAATATCATGGGCGAAACTCAGACGATCCCCTTGTTTATCTATGAGCAAATGCAGGTTCCCGATGGAATCAATAACTCGATAGCGATCCTGTTGTTTTCTGTATTAATGGCGGCACTGGCATTGATCGTCGGTGGCTGGCTTGAGAATCGATCTCGCTATCATCTTGCGGGCGATCACTTGAACGAATCCGGAACTGTCGGGTAGACAATGATGGATTTGAAATTCGATTGCCAATTGATTTACCCGTCCGGTTTCGAACTGGCTGCCCGGTTTCGAACGACTGCACAGGTCACCGGAATTACGGGTCCATCGGGCAGTGGTAAAACGACTGTCTTGCGATTGATTGCAGGTTTGATCAAACCGACAACGGGATCGATTGAGTTTGGCAATCGCGAGCTTGTGCATGTCAACGGAAGCGAAAAGAAGCTGGTTCCGCCCGAGCAGCGTCGGATTGGCATGATGTTCCAGGATTATTG
>CAZOXC010000608.1:0-2921 GCA_964583205.1 uncultured Pirellulaceae bacterium
GAACAAATACTGGTTCCGGGACAGAGTTATTCGAGACAAGCGATTTAAAGCCTATTTCGGATTCAATCGTCAGGCCAAAAAGCTGTTTGATTTGGACAATGATCCATTCGAAAAAAACAATTTACTGGCAGATCAAACTGAATTGATTGACGAAGCCTCTGAACGATTGCAATTCTTTGCATCTCTAGTCGAGCAGATGCCTGATCGCGACAACGACCCTGTCTACGAGCCACTTGAACATCGCAATTGGTACTTGAAGCCGGTCGCCGAGAGCGAAGTTTGGAAAGCGGGTCGACCTGATCGAAATTGACATTCAAGTCAAGCTTCGAAGATCGCTAGTTCCAGGACTCCTCTTCCTCTTCCGGATTTTCTTCGGCATCCAGCGCCATTAAATGCTCGGCTTTTATAAAGCGATTCAGCAAAATTCGAATCGGCACCAGCAAGGCAATGAACAGCGGGAACAGAATCCCAATTGCACTCGACTTGACCACCCACAGCACGACCAGGCAAAGCAGTTGCACCATCGTAAACCCATGCATCACCCAGGTGGGAACTCGCCTGACAAAGTGAGTTGATGGATAAAGCGCCGGGTCGGTCGCCCACAGGCTGAGTCTTTCGAAGAACTGATTACCCTTGATCGACACAACTCCCATGTACAGGAACAATCCAAACAGCACAGGCATTGGGATGTATTTCAGATAGGGCAACAACAGCAAGGACAATGCCACCAGCACATGAATCGCCAATGGAGCGACTCGATTTTCCAGCACATGAAGAATTCGAGTATGTGCGGTTCCGCCTTTGTCAAAAACTTCTTCGGTAGTCGCCAGACTTCGTACATGATTGAGCGACCGAACCGTTGCCGCCACCAGCCATGGCAGACCGAAAAGCGAGCAAACACCAACTAACACGCCAACCAATCCCAAATCCAGGTGATATGCTTCGCCTTTTTTCAATTTGTTGTCGGGGCTGTTAATCAGTCGAGCAGTGATGTTCTGGTCAAGGTAAACCAGAACACAACAAAGCAGCGCCGGAATTATCGAACTGAAAATCACCCAAACCGGTGCAGTCAGAAATGGTACCAACCAGGGTCGTCCACTGGTGGTTGAAAACGTTTCCGGAGCCTTCAGCTCATCGACCTCGATCGCGCCTCGCGCCAGAAACGCCACCAGTGCCATCGACAAGATCGCAATCGTGGGTCCGAAATCTGCCAAGAATTCACGCACGCTGGGTACCAGCAGGTGACTCTTGCGAAAGCGGCTCATGCTCATCGCAACGTAGAATGTTCCCAATGCCAACACCAGTGAAAGCAAAGCAACGTCGTAAGCAACCGCTTCACCGGCCCCAACTTTATGAAAAATCTTGATCAGATTGCTGACGGCTTCATAAATAAAGATCACGGAAATCAGCGCAGCGAAAATCTCATCCGTAAAGCGCGTGAAGTAGCGCATGAGGCGACTGGCGTCCGTCGCCGCTAATATCAACAGGATCGCCGCAGTCCAAATTCCCACCCACGCATAAGCCGGGAGAAAATCGACGTTGTACTTGATACAAAAGTCATACAGAATTGCCGTAAAGATCAACATTGGGCCAGTACCGCCCAGAATGATCATCGGTTGCCCGGAAAACAGCGCGTACGCAATGCCACAAATGGCAGTAGCGACAATCATTTCCACCGCACCAATTTGACCGACGCCGAATCCATCGCCACCCGTCTTTGCTTCCATCAGCCCGCCGAAAATGATTGCCGGTGCCAGGCAAGCAAAGTACAGAAAGAATGTTGATGCCAGAGTCTTGGCATGCAAGCCATCGGTAAAGTCACTGAGGTAGTGCTTTTTTCGACGACGAATATCGCCGACGATTCCACCAAACAACTTTCCCGTATAACGCAACCCTTCGCCGGTTTGCGCATGCTCCTGAGCGGCTTCTTCTCCACTAATTCGAGACTTGATCGCCGCCGCGAAATCCTCGGCATTCCGGGCTTCAGTCGCCAGATACCGAAACTCGTCGTCCGACATTAGACGTGCAATATTTGCCAACGAGTCCAGATGTTCCGACGTTGCCTGTGTCGGCCCAAGCAATAAAAAAATGAACTTGGTCGGCGTCCCATCGGGCGCGCCGGTATTGATCGCATGGTCCAATCGACCAATCGCGATGATTGGATGGTCTATTTCCTCCAGATAGGCATGCGGAACAGTAAGCGCATGTCCAATACTTGTACTGGACTCAGACTCTTTCCGAGCCAACTCCGTCAGCACTTTGTCTTTAAGACTCTCTTCCAGTTCACCTTTGGTGACAACACCATCGATCATATGAACGATGGCCTCGTCAACTTCACGTGCCTGTATATCGAGGAAAACCAGGTTCTTCTCGCAGCTATCGATCAATCTTTGCATAACTGCGACCCTTGGTTTTGTTCATTCAGTGTGGATTCTATAGGAACCGCCAAGGATTATTAGCCCTTCGGAATGGCGACCACGCGGAATTCACTAACACAAGCGAAGCTACTTCGAACGAATCATGGATAGTTGTGCGCAATAAGACCAGTATTCGGTTTGATTTCGCAAAAATTCGCCGCAGGTTCAATCGGCAAATATAAACCATAAAAACGAAAACTTTACTCTTCGATGATACCGGCGCGCTCTTGAGCGTCTTCCAGAAAGTAGTTTAGATCTTCCAGATCTTCGGCGTGCAACACTTCATAAGCATGGGCAGCACTGCGGGCATGATACAACTGCTCGCGAATATTGATATCTTTGGTGATCGCTGTGGCGAATGCGGAAATAATTTCCAAATGACGATTGCAGCTGGACTATGGTCTGCCCAGCAACAACTTCGCGTGAATCAATAGACCAGCAGGAGCAACCCGCTCCACACCTATTGAACTCAGCCACACGACTGATCGAACGGAAAGTTTTTCC
>CAZOXC010000609.1:0-2917 GCA_964583205.1 uncultured Pirellulaceae bacterium
CTTGCAAATCGAATTGGCGCAGGCAACCTTACGGTTGAAGCAGTTGCCTGACGAACTTCTGGAGAACCGGGAGTACATCCGCTATCTGGCCAGTCGGCTGGACGAGATTCGCATCCGACTGCAACAAAGAAACATGCGAGTATGGGATTTGCGACAGGAAGTCACCAACCTGGAAAAACAGATTCAAACTTTGAAGGACCAACAGGATCAACCTGCGTCCACCGAACACAATCCCTCTGATCAAGTTGATTCCTGATGTTCAAGCTCTATGATCCCCATCAACATGTGATCTTCTCACACATTCCCAAATGTGCCGGGTCGAGTTTCATTCGCTTGCTGAGACAATGGTTCGGCAAGGAATACTTGAAACTGAATCAGGATGAAAAACAGGACATTCTCCTGCCTCGATTCAAACTCAAGGACGAACAGGGAAACTTCAAGCCCGGTATCAAGGTCGTTCATGGGCATTTCGATCATGGCCGACGTTACGGGCTGCCCTATTTTTATCCAGAAGTCAAACAGTACTTTACGATCTTTCGCGACGTTTTTGACATTGTTGTCTCGATGTACTTTTTCTGTAAGGGACGCAGCAAGGAAGGGCGTTTCTGGTACCGTGGAGAACAAGTCAACATTCTCGATGAATACCCCACTCTGGAATCGTATCTTGCGGATTATCCATATTGGTTGTTCAACCATTTGCCGCAGGATATGACTTTGTCCAATTTCCGCCAGAAGATTCGGCGGCATTTTGTTTATATTGGAATCCAGGAAGACCTGCGTGGTTCGATTCGTACGCTGGCTAAAATACTGGGAAAATCCTACGTCGAATTGCCTCGCTTCAACGAATCTATTTACGACGAGTACATTCCGAACGACCTTCGAGAAAGATTCTATACTGACTATCCACTGTTGAAGGCCATTTACGACTTCGCCAAAGACCACTATCAGTCTTCGGAAATCGTTTCACAACAAGAATACACTTTGCCCAATGGCAAATTACCGACCCGCACACGAACAGCGCCGCCAATTGAAGATCAAGCTTTGAAAGATCAACAGCCAAAACAATCACCATGAAAATCGGCTTTTATTCTTGCATGAGTGGCGTACCCTGGGGCGGCAGTGAAGAACTGTGGTGGCGGACCGCTCGACGACTACAAGAACAGGATCACGAAGTTTGCGTCAACTATAAATGGTGGCCAGAGCAACCGAAACGATTGAGGGAGTTGATCCAGGACGGTGGCCATGTCTCTTTTCGCAACAAACCCAAGTCATTTTGGCAGATGCAATATGAGATGGCGGCCAAGTGGTTAAATTCGAAAAACGGCTCACCTGAAACATGGTTGACCGAACAAACACCTGATGCCGTGTTGATCACGATCGGCTATCACCCGGATCGCATGGAAATCGCCGATTACTGCCAGGCTCAGAACATTCCCTATGGAATTAATGTGCAATGTGCGAGTAACTTTTTCTTTATCCATGGTGACCTGCTCGACAACTACCGCAACTGGTACTCGAACGCCAGCAAAGTGTTTTTCGTTTCCGACGAAAACCAACATAAAATCGAAACCAACCTGGCGCTGAAACTCACCAATTCTCAAATCGTCTGCAATCCATTCAACATCAACACCAAGAAGCTGCCGGAATGGCCCAACAACGACGATCCGCTGCGGTTGGCATGCGTGGGCCGGATTCACTTTCAATCCAAAGGGCAGGACCTGATCGTGGATGTCCTCAAGCAGGACAAATGGCGCAATCGCAATGTCGTGGTAACCATGTACGGTGGCGATCAAGGCAACCAAAGACAGCTTGAAGACCTGGTCAAAATGCACAAACTCGAAAAGCAAATCAAGTTTGCCGGTTTCGTGCAAAACGTCAATTCAATCTGGGCCGACAATCATGCACTCTTGTTACCTTCTCGATATGAAGGGGCACCACTCTGTGTGGTCGAAGCCATGCTCTGCAATCGAATGTGCATAACAACGGACACCGGACGAAACTGCGAATTGATGGACGATGGCCAGTCAGGCTTCATCGCGATCGGCGCAAGCACTCGGCTGTTGGATGAGGCTATGGAACGAGCGTGGGAGAAGCGAGATCAATGGCAAGCCATGGGTGAGCTGGCGGGAAAACATATTCGTGAACGTTTCTTGACAGACCCTATCGGTGATTTCGCCGATCGCCTGTTGAAGTTGGCCTAACTCGTTTCAAGGTAGCTTCTGTGCTTGTTGAAATCGCCATCTGTACCTGGAACCGGTCAGGACTACTTAAACAAACGTTGCAGTCGCTCTGCAGTTTGAATATTCCAGCGTCTGTCGAGTGGCAAGTGCTGGTGGTTGATAACAATTCCAGTGACGATACCTCGGCCGTTATTGAGTCGATGTCCGACTCGCTTCCGATTGTCAGCCTGTTCGAAGCCAGCCAGGGACACACCATTGCTCGCAATGCTGCCGTTCGCCATGCCCAGGGCGATCTTCTGCTCTGGACCGATGACGACTGCAAATTTAATCCCGATTGGCTGGCCAACTATTGTCGAGAATTTGAAAATTCCAAATTCGATTTCTGGGGCTCCACCATCACGCCCGAATTCATTTCTGGCAAAACTCCAGAATGGATTTCTGAAAATTGGGATATCTGCAAGGGATGTTTTGCTTCCCGAGACCTGGGTTCTCAAAAAATTGAACTGACGGCCGACGGTTTGCCTTACGGAGCCAACTTCGCAGTGCGGACCGCTATTCAAAAACAATATCCTTTTGACGAGTCGCTGGGACGACAAGGGAGTCGAGTCACCGGTGAAGATGAACTCGACTTCATGCGTCGATTACTGAAAGCCGGTCATCAAGGTTTATGGGTACCCGACAATCCCATTCAGCACTTGATCGAACCCGATCGAGCAACTCCCGAATACGTTTACAAC
>CAZOXC010000610.1:0-2910 GCA_964583205.1 uncultured Pirellulaceae bacterium
AAGGAAATACCTTTTTGATTTGGGATGGCGAGCTGGAGAATTTTGAATTGAGATTGAAGTTCCGGATTATCGATGGCAATTCCGGAGTCCAGTTTCGCAGCAACGACCTGGGCGATCATCGGGTGTCGGGCTATCAAGTGGATATCGATTCCAAGAACACCTACATGGGAATTTTGTTCGAGGAAAAAGGGCGGGGCATTCTCTGTAAGCGGACCAAACAGGTCACAATCAACGAACAGGGCGAGAAATCAGATACCGGTGAAGTCTGTGATGATGCCGAGTTCCTGAAAGCGGTCAAGCAGGAAGACTGGAATGACTACGTGATTGTGGCCAATAAAAACGAAATCAGTTTGACGATCAACGGAATCACGACTGCGAAAGTCACTGATAACCAGACTGAAAAAGCGGCGAAGACCGGAATCCTGGCGTTGCAACTACACGCGGGGCCGCCAATGACTGTTCAATTCAAGGACATTGAGTTGAAAGTTATCGAAGATTAGCCCTCGGTGATGCTAAAGTCTGCGAGACTAATCTGCTGCCAGCTCTGCGTCGTTATTCTGTGATCAAGGACGAAAACTGTTCTTCCAGTTTGAGTCGCTTCATTTTTTTGTACAGAGTGGTGCGGTTGATACCGAGTTGCTCTGCGGTGGAATTCCGGTTCCAGTTGTTTTCGCGAAGAACTTGCAGGATGATTTGTCGTTCAGGCTCTTCCAGAGCTTCCTTGAGAGTCTTCGTTCCGGGCGTTGACGTGACCAGGGCTTGAGTGCCGGTAGTCACATGTGCCGGTAGATCGTTCAGTGAAATCGTGTCATTTTTTGACAACAAGACTGCTCGTTCAACAGCATTCTGCAGTTCGCGAACATTGCCGGGCCATTGGTAGTTTTGCAACGCGCTGATAGCCGGGCCTTCGAACCCTCGAACATCCTTGCCGGTCTCCTGGCAAACATTGATCAAAAAGTGTTCAGCCAGCGCTTCGATATCGTTATTTCGTTTTCGAAGTGGAGGTAATTCAAGTGTGATCACGTTGATTCGGTAATACAGATCTTGCCGAAACGTTCCGTTGGCGACATTCTGTTCCAGATCTTCGTTGGTCGCCAAAACGACTCGAGTATCCACATCCAAAGTGGTTCCGCCGCCGACTTGTTCAAACTGGAACTCCTGAAGTACTCGCAACAGTTTGACTTGAAGTCCCGGAGAGGCAGTGCCGATTTCGTCCAGGAAGATCGTGCCGCCATTGGCCAGAGCGAATTTGCCTTCCTTGTTGCCTACAGCGCCTGTAAATGCGCCAGCAACATGACCGAACAGTTCACTTTCCAGAAGACTTTCGGAAAGAGCGCCACAGGCAACCTCAACGAAGGGTCGGTCTTTACGACTTGATCGCTGGTGAATGGCTCGAGCGATCATGGATTTACCGGTTCCGCTTTCGCCAGTAATCAGCACAGTGGCCTTGGTGTCTGCGACACTGTCGATGATTTCAAACAGCTTCAACATCCGCGGGTCATTGCCGATGATGTTTTTCAATCCGAACCGATTGTCAAGCTGTGATTTGAGTTGTCTGTTTTCTTTAAGGATCGCTCGTCGATCAACTGCCCGTTGTAAAGCGATTAGCAGTTCTTCATCGATCAAAGGTTTGGTCAGCAGGTCAAAAGCGCCGGCCCGTAATGCTTCGATCCCGGTATCCAGTGTTGCATATCCGGAAATCAACAGGACCGACATTCCCGGTTGTTGATCCTTGGCCAATTTTAAAACGTCGAAGCCGTCACCATCCGGTAGCCGTAGATCGACCAGACCTAAATCGAATGTTTCTTTGGCAAGGCAAAGTTTGGCTTGCTGAACGTTGTTGGCTAAATGAACTTCATAACCCTGACTCGCGAGCCATTGGCCCATCGATTGACCGAGATTCTGATCATCGTCGACCAGAAGAAGTTTGTTTAGCTTGTTTGATTTCGAATTGTTCATCTTGAGAACCAGTTCAGTTTCGGCGAAAAACCAGTTTGCTGGACTTTCAGTGGTTTGATTTGGACAAACCAAACCAGCTTGTGGTGTGGATCAATGTGCAAACCAATCTTGTGGTTATTCGCTTACTAACACGAACCCATCTAAAGTACTTACGTCACCATCTTCGGGGGGTCAAAGAAGTACTGTTGGATTCTGGAAGAACAAATTCTGAAACCATTAGTTTTATGTAGGGGTAAACCCCCAAGGTAAAAGTATTGATATATTCCGAAGAACCTGCAAAACTGGGGGGCGAGCAACGGCCGATTTGCCCCCCCTTTTTTCTCCCTCCTCAAACACCGTTGGAAAATTATGATTTCTGTGCTGGCTGTCGACGACCATCCGCTGATTCTTAATGGACTTGAGCGTCTTTTCGAATCGACTTCGATCACTATTGTTGCCAAAACCAACTCCTTGCATGACGTTGAGCAGCTGATTGCCGTTCACTCTCCGGATGTTGTTTTGCTTGACGTTCGGTTGAACGGACGCGACGGCTTAAAAACTCTGGAAGAGATCAAGAACAAGAATCCGGATCAGCAGGTCGTTGTCTACTCGGGCTACGACAATCCGACTTATGTCGGCAGGGCGGTCGCGCTGGGGGCTCACAACTACGTTTTGAAAGGCGAATCTGCTGAGGGGTTAATCAAGGCAATTCATGATGCCAGAGACAAAGTGGAACCCCATTCGAATTCGTTGTTTCAGAGGATTAAGACCAATCTCAACCGTCGAAAAACCCTGCAGGACAGCGAGTTCGCTTTGACTCGACGGGAGCTGCAAGTGATCAAGCATCTTGGGCTGGGATTAAGCAATCGTGAGATTGGCAAGTCACTGGGGATCAGTATTGAGACAGTCAAAGAGCATGTGCAAAACATCCTGCGAAAAATCAATGCAAACGATCGTACGCAAGCCGCCGTC
>CAZOXC010000611.1:0-2909 GCA_964583205.1 uncultured Pirellulaceae bacterium
TGTTGTAATAGTGATTCGACAATTCAGAGTTGCCGTTCGAGTGCTTGATGGGTAACCAGTTTTGGAAAAAGGCCGGCTGCACCGATCGCTGGTTTGAATTGGCTGCCCCGTCAACCGCAGCACTGGAGTCGTTGATTGCCTGAGAGTCGTTGTTCGAACCAGCAGTGGATTGTTGCGGACTGCCGGCCGATCGTTCACTGACTATCGAGTCGGAGCGAGAGGCGACTGAATCCGACGATGTAAAAAACGGCAGATAACCGGTGAGCGAGATTGCCGCGATCAGAAAACCGCAAATTCCAAAAGCACGCCAGGTCTGAAGTTGTCGAGCCGAATGTTGGTTTAAGTTTTGTTCAAACAGCCTGCCCGACTCAAACATTACATGGCTCTGTGAAATCGCAGGACTGGCCGGTTGATGCGATTTGAGATGTTCTTCAAATGAATCGTCAAACAATTGATCAGTCATTGTGATCCCTGTGATGGTTTGTTGTGTTTTTCGCTTAAAACGTTTTCTGATATCAAGTCACGGAGTTTCTTCAAGCCGATTGTGAACCGCCGATGGGCTGAACTTGGCGAACAGGAAGCTTGAACGGCAATCTGTTCAAAAGTCAAACCGCCCCAGACTTTGGCAACGATCATTGCTCGCGTTTCCTGTTCCAGCTGGCTCATCGCCCATTCCAGGCGCTCTGAATCAAACTCGGACTCAGGCGTGTACTCGAATTGCGGTCGATGTTTGGCCGCAATTCGTTCGAGGGTTTTCATCCGTGATTGTCGACGGCGACAATTGATCGCCTCGTTACGAGTCACGGTGTACATCCAGGCCACCGGGTTGTCAGGAATCGGGTCTGCAGCGGCGAGCTTGATCAAGGCCTGTTGCACACAATCATCGGGATTGTCAGACCACGTTGCGGCAAACAACCTGAGCGCTGGGCCGTGATTGGCCAGCATCGTGTTGATCAAGTATTCCCTTTGCACCGATTCCCCAACTCATGCCTGTTTCGAATAAGACACCGCATGTGATTTATTATCCCGCGCGATCTGAAAAATTTCAGAGAAGTTCAGGTTTGAAAGCAAAAACAAGCACGAAATTCTGTGATCCGGGCGTTTCATAGCTAAAATGCTGAGGAAAATCGTTAAGAGTCGAAATAACATATCGAGACAACAAAATGCTGGATCGTCGAAATTTTGTAAAAGCTCTGGCGGCTACCGGGATCGGAACTGCCACACTCCACCGGTCGATCGCTGCGTCCGTTCAAGATGCCGAAGCTACTGAGGTTACAGCCGCGATGATCAAAGATGCCGAGTGGGTGTCTGGGAACGAGTTGACTGATGAGCAGCGCGAGAAACTGGGCCGGGAAATCACCCGGAATTTGAAACAGCTTACCGAGCTTCGCTCGATCAAAATTGATCATTTTGAATTGCCGGCAGTCCAGTTTGCCACACTTGATTCACAAAGTGATTTGGCAACACCCAACCGAGACATTCAATGTACAGAAAATTCTCCACCGGTAAGGCCCGAGAATAATGACCAACTAGCCTTCATGCCGGTCACAGAATTGTCAGCGTTGATCCGACATCAGCAAATCACTTCGCAAGAGTTAACCGAAATCTACATTGAGCGACTTGAAAAATACAATCCGCTGCTGAATTGTGTCGTGAATCTGACCAGCGAACTTGCAATGGAGCAGGCGGCTCAGGCAGATCGGGAGATAGCGGCCGGCCGATATCGAGGACCCTTGCATGGTATCCCCTGGGGTGCGAAGGATCTGATGTCCGTTCCGGGTTATCCGACCACCTGGGGCATTCCACAATATAAAGATCGAGTGATCGACGACCTTGCCACGGTCGCTCAGCGACTCAATGAAGCTGGAGCCGTTCTGGTTGCGAAACTTTCGTTGGGTGCGATTGCCATGGGCGACCAGTGGTTCGGCGGGATGACGCGTAACCCTTGGAATCCGCAACAGGGATCCAGCGGTTCATCGGCCGGAAGTGCTTCGGCCACGGTGGCCGGTCTGGTCGGGTTTGCGATCGGCACAGAAACACTCGGCAGTATCATCTCACCCAGTCGTCGCTGTGGTTCAACTGGTTTGCGTCCAACGTTTGGGCGGGTTCCTCGATCAGGCTGCATGCCTTTGTCGTGGACCATGGATAAAGTTGGTCCGATCACTCGATCGGTTGAAGACGCTGCTCTTGTTTTCGGCGCGATCCACGGGGCAGACGGCCAGGATCCGACCGCCATCAATAAGGCTTTTCATTGGCCACCCACTGTCGACTTGCAAAAGATCAAGGTCGGTTATTTGAAGACTCGACGTGAAATCAACGAACGACCGGATCTGATCAAGTTGCGTGATATCGGTGTTGAATTGGTTGAAGTTGAAATGCCGGCACTGCCTTCCAGAATGTTGACGAATGCGATCGGAATTGAAGGAGCTTCCATTTTTGAGGAGATGTTGAACGCCGACGATACCGAGGGCTGGAATGCCTGGCCGTCAATTTTTCGCAGCGCCCAGATGACTTCGGCAATTGATTACTTGAGATTTATGCGGTTGCGACGAAGGCTGATGTTCGAAGTCGAGGAAGCGATCAAGGAAGTCGACGTGCTGATAAACGTCAATGATCTGCTGATCACGAACTTGACTGGTCATCCGTCAGTTGTTTTGCCTCGAGAGATTCTCGAATCTGAGCGCAATGGCATGACGCCTCGCAGCGATGTGTTTATGGGCCATCTGCATGGCGAAGAGACGCTGCTTGCTTTGACAATGGCGTACCAAAACACAGTCGACGGGCATTTGAAAACGCCGCCACTGGAGAAATTTCGAGTCGAATTCGAAGCTGGCAAACTAGACGATCAACAACAAAGCGAAAAAGAATCAGACTCGAAAAAATCTCAATCAAAAGACAAAGGTAAATAG
>CAZOXC010000612.1:0-2902 GCA_964583205.1 uncultured Pirellulaceae bacterium
AGGATGTGCTGATCGGTGAAGTCTGGATCTGTAGTGGGCAAAGCAACATGGCTTACGGATTAGGTACGGATACCGAGTGGTCTTATGAGCAACTGGCGGCCGATTCGGCCAATGTTCGTTACACCCAGATCAAGCAGTTTTCTACGGAGCCGATGGAAGACCTGGCCGCTCCGGCACAATGGAAAGACTGCACGACCGACAATCCGGACCTGCGACGGTTGAGTGGAGTAGCTTATTACTTTGCGACTCGAGTCAACCGTCTGACTGACGTGCCGGTTGGGATTGTGGACAACGCCATAGGAGGCTCGATGGTCGAGGCCTGGATTTCTCGCGAGAAACTTGAATCGATTCCAGAGTCCAGAGAGTTTCTCGATCACTATGATTTTACGGTCAAGGATTGGCCGAACGAAAAGTTGCGCCGCCAACAGAATTGGGATGATCGAGCTGCCAAGGCAAAATCGGAAGGTAAGGCCGAGCCTCGTAAACCAGATTTGCGACCACCGGCTTCGTTGCGCAACGCAGCTTCGGCTTGTTATAACGGTTTGATTCATCCAATCCGGCAGTTGTCCGTTCGCGGCGCGCTGTTTTTTCAGGGTGAAAACAATGCGATGGGGACCTGGAACGATTATCAAGTCGTGTTTCCGGAGATGATCAAGGAATGGCGAGAGAAGTTTGCCAGCCCGGAAATGCACTTTGGTATTGTTTCGCTTTACGGTTTCAATCCGCCGCAGCGAGATCGAGCTGCCGAATCGGAATCGCTGCCACCGGGAGCATTTTTCTACGCGGCGATTCGCGACACTCACTTTCGCACCCATCGAACGCTCGACAACACGGGCTTGATCGTGACGGCTGACGTGGGAGACTCGGACAACATTCATCCGCATCGCAAAAATGTTGTCGGGCATCGAGCGGCTCGGTGGGCACTGGCGCGAGTTTATGACAAACCGATCGCCCACATGGGGCCCGAGTACCGCGAATTTAAAATCGATGGAAACAAAATCAAATTGTTTTTCGACCTGGATCCCTTGTCTAATCTGGAAGGTGCCTGGCACGTCTCGATGCCCATCACTCGCAGTGGCGAGTACCAGGGGTTTGTGATTGCCGGTGAAGACCAGCATTTTTATCCAGCCGAAGTGAAACGGAATGACCAGGAAAAGTGCCTGGAAGTTTCCAGTCCGCATGTTAACGAACCTGTGGCTGTGCGTTTTGGCTGGGCCAATTTTCCATCGACCAACATGATCGGGATTGATCATTTACCCGCCCATCCTTTCCGCACAGACGATTGGCCCTTGTTCGAGCAACCGCCTCAAAACAACAAATTGCGGCAACCCTGGAACAAGAAACTGAATGAGGCCAAACAGGCGGCCGAGCGGTTGGCGGTGGAGCGGGGATTGCAGGAGGCGATTTGGAAAATCGATCAGATTAAAAAGAGTTTGAATCAGTTCGCAAGGGACGAAGACAGTAAAATTCGAAATGATGAATGGTTCCAGTCGGCTCGGCAGGCGCTCGAGTCCATCCAGCAGGGAATCAACGGACAGGAATCAAAAGATTCAGATTCAATCGACTAGTCAGAGTGGACAAAGAGCATGATCAAAAGTTTCAATAAGAAGCTGCTTGCCAGATTCCTGTCGAGTGTGATTGGTGTCGTGTCGGTATTGAGTCATTCGAGTTTTGTCGATGCTCAGGAATTGCAGTTAGATACAACGACGGAAGATGAGATCGTCGCTTTGATTGATGAAGCCTACCAGGTTTTCATGGAGACTGAGCACGAAACCAATAGATTTCCTAACGGCTCTGTCATTATTCGCGAGTACATTGAGGTTGGCCGCCTCGATAAAGCGGTCGACGTTTTTGACAATACTCCCAGGATTAGACTTGGGGAGGATGAGAATGCCAGCTGCGCGATCATTAATGCGATGTTGCGCGCAGATCGACATGACGATGCGATGGAGTTGATGGAACGCTGGGCTCCCAGTTTGGAGGGAGGGACAGTCTATCCCGTTTGGCGTAACTACGCGCTTGATCAGGTTGTCAGGCATTATGTGCGAGTCAAAGATTTCGATCGAGCACTTGAAGCCACACAGATGATGAAAAGCGAGCGCCCGACTGTTCCGGGTGAGGTCGATTCTGATTTGCGCTATGCCCAGCGTGTGGCATACTCGACGATCGCAAACGGGATGTTTGAAAACGGCGCGCCGGAAGAAGCGTTCGAGTTTATAAAGCGACACTATGACATGACGCCCACGAATACCTTGTTTGGTTTTGTTCAACGCTCTGGAAACCTGGGTTATTTCGATATTGCGTTGCGGGAACTGGATCAACTGGCCGTTTTTTCACAGAAAAAAGCCTTGTACGAGCTTCACGATGGAGCGATCAAGGGTCGGCAATTCGAATTCGCCATGGACCTTGTGCGGAAGGCTCTGGAGATAGATCTATCGGTTGCCGAAAGTCTGGTGAGTGTATCATTGCGGACCGCGCCGACGCCCAAGTTGTTTGATGAGTTCAAGTCCGAATTGCTGCCAGAATTCGATCTTCCTTTGTCGCCAACGCTGTTCAGTGGTCTGGTGCGAGGCCACATTCGGCATGATCAATTGGATCAGGTTATTCAGTTGTTGAATGGGCGAGGTGAAGAACAAGTCCTGGCGGACGTAAATCTAAGATTCGCCAACTGGATTTCCGAATTGTGGAGCCAGCAGGGCGAGTCGGCGGCAAGGACTTACCTTGGGCGACTCGAGAATCCCGGTCACCTGAACAACTGCCTTTATTATCTGGCTCGCAATCGCCTGGTTGCCGGTGATCAAGAATCTGGCCGGGCCCTGGCAGTCGAGTTGGCAGACTGGGTGATGAGTGAAGGGGAAAAGCCGAAAGTTGTATTTCGAGATTATCAACTGGCTAACCTGTT
>CAZOXC010000613.1:0-2899 GCA_964583205.1 uncultured Pirellulaceae bacterium
GATGTAACTGAGCCGCAATTATAAGAAGCTGAAGCACCAGCTAGAACCGGTGAGGTCGGTTTTCAGTGCGAATAAATCGCGTTATTTGAGCGGATGGCAGATTAGGACTGCCGAGGTTCCTGCGGTTGACCGGAAGAAGGCCCCTCAAAAGGCATTCCGTATTCTTCATCAAGCCACTTGCCCAAATCAATCATCTGGCAACGATTACTGCAAAATGGCTTGAATCGCGCCTCGGTTCGATTAAACATCGCGCCGCACAGTGAACAATACGCGACTTCCTTGTTGTTATTGCCGTTCGAAGAAATCATGATTTGCTGCCTCACGAGTCCTGATACTCCCCACTACTTTAAACTTGCCAGATACTCAATCAGATCACGGAGTTCCAACAATGTCAACTTGTCCACCAGGTCTTCCGGCATCGACGACTTGGTAGCTCGAATATCGTCAATGTCCTCCTGCAATATTGTCTTACGTACTCCTTGATCATCCAGCAGAACAATTTTTTCATCGTCACGCTGTTTGACAATTCCAACATGCACTTGACCATCCATATCCACGACCAGATACGAAGTAAACTCTTCGCTGATCTCGGCATTGGGTTCAACGATCGACTTCAACAGGTACTCTCGATCTTTCTCAACGGCGATCCGAGTCAGCTCGGGGCCAACTTCACCGCCGGTACTTTCGATCAAGTGGCAACGAACACAGGAGAGTTCATTTTTGGCGAACACTGTCTTGCCGCGTTCCACATCACCTCCCTGCATTGCCAAATGAAACAAACCCTGTGCATGCCGGCCAAGTTCCTCAGCGGCATTGTCAAAAACATCCTGCGAAACCATTGGCAAGCGTTGCTCAGCGGCCAGATAAATATCCAGCCTCAGCGGCCAGTCGGCATCGGTGATCGATTCCAATTGAGTGGACAACAAATCTGCGGAGTCTTGATCATCCATCTTCGCCAGCACTTGAAACGCTGCTCGTTTTTCCAACAATCCACCGGACCCGAGCATTTGTTTTATTTTTTGGAAAGCCAATTCAGGCGATCCTTCTCCCAATATGCGGAGTGCTTCGGCTCGAATCGTAGCGTCGCCATCTTCCACCATGTCAGCTGCGATTACTTGAGCCCTGGTTGCATCCAACTCGTTCAATGTGGACAAGCACCGCAAACGCAGTTGAGAATTCCTGTCGGAATCTGCCAGAATCTCTTCAATGACGGACCGCAATTGAGTAGCTTTCAAACCGGCGGCAGCTTCGAAGTACACCGTTTGTAACTCGACCGGTTGATCATCAAGCTTGCCCCACAGGTTTTTGAAAAACAGCTTGGCCGACACAACATCTCGTTTCGGCAATACTCGATAACGACCGTTGACCGGGTCAATCAGAGAGGGCTCTCTCCAATCGATAAAAACCCGCAAAGCCTCGATTCGCATATCAAGGTCATTGGTTGCTTCACCAATAAAATTCAGTAAACGAGTTGAATTTTGAGAGGTTCCAACAGTGGCGTTCGCATGAATCTGCCTTCTGACCAATTCCGTTGAACGACCGTCTGTTTTTCCCAGCGAACCGGCGAGCGCCTGATAGCCCGCTCGTGTTGGAATATCGTAAATCAGACGGGCTGCTTCCAGTTGCACACCTGGATCTTTGTCGGCAACCATCGAACTGGCAAGCCCGATCGCTCCCCAACGACGCATGACTGCGATCATGATTTTCCTGTAGTTCGGATTGGTTTGTTGCAGAGCGAGACGACAAGGATGGTTTTGCACAAACTGTCGTATACCGGCTTGGCGATTGCCGGAATCCTTTTGGTAGTCTACGCCTATTCCGTACAACGCCATGATTCCCGCGTGACGGATCATCGGGTCACGAGCCTTGTTGGTGCTGAGCATTTGCAGGATCGGCAACACATCGGTGGAATCACCAACTTTTCCCAGTGACATCGCCGCGTGGTAGCGGACTCGAAGATCAACATCGACCAGTCCGGCGGCAAGCACTTCTTTGAACTGTTCGAGTCCGCTTTCGCCAATCAACTTGCAAAACTGAGCTCGGATATCCGGGCTGGGCTGGTTGTTGATTTCATTAAACAGCGTGCTCAGGCTCTCAAGCTGTTCACTGGTCATCTCATGCCCCAGCCTCAACATCTGCTCGAGCCCCCAGATCGCATGCAGTTGGCCGAACACATCCCGCTGCAAGCCGGCCACTCGCAGCAACTCGTCAAACTCGCCCTGCTTCACCAATTCGAATTGGGCCTCCAGACGAATACGCCGATCGGGATGGGACAGCAACCGTCCCAACTGGATCGTATCCTTTTCTCCCAATCCGTCTTTCAATAATTCACGCACCTGGAGAACAACGTCTGGGTTATCCGGTTGCTGATGCTGAAAAGAGTAAATCCGTCCCTTGCCAACTCCATCCCAGCCATGCACCCAATCGCTCACAAACAATTTGCCATCGGGTCCAAAATCAACATCCGTGGCCAGCATATTCGAAATCAATTGACGACTATCTTGAATCGTAAACGTGGCACCGGAATTTCTGAGCGTCAAAGCCTGGACGCCGCTGATATTTGACTGGCCGCGAAAGTCGCACAGAAAAAAATGGTCGTTGTATTCTTCAGTCCACCCGGTGCCAGGATAAAACGTAAGCCCCGACGGTCCGTCTGCAAAGTTGTCGATACAGGGAACGATATACACGGGTGTTTCGAGCGAAAAAGGTTTCCAAATACCTTCTCGGTTAAATGGTCCTCGATCAGCCAGGTACTGATACTCCATGCGCCAGCCCGAATCACCGCCTTCAACCACGTGCACGAACCGAGCCTTGTCGCCGCTATCGGAGTTGTTGTCGCCCGTAAACAGGTTTCCATAATTATCGAACGCCAGTTCCTGAGGATTCCGCAAGCCAATCG
>CAZOXC010000614.1:0-2890 GCA_964583205.1 uncultured Pirellulaceae bacterium
GGCAGATTGTGTGCCCATTGAGTTTGTAGTACTCGAGAAACTTTTCGCGAATTTCGTTAGTTTTCATCGGAGGAATATCGGTTGCTAAAAAGCGTCGTATGAGAATTTTTGCAATGATTCAATATAGGCGGCAATTAAGGGATTCACCAGTGATCGAAATTGAGACCAGATTCGCTAAATCTGTCCGGTGAATGTGATTTCCATCTGCTCCGGCATCGTTTAGGCTGAAAACAACGAGGACATTCCAACCTGAAAGGCCAAGATGTTAATTCTGAAACGACTGGCAATCCGCACGCTGTTGATCCCAGTTTTCGTGTTGGCAACAGTTGGTGTTGAATGCCGGGCACAAGTTGGCGTGAGCCATAGAACGATCGAGGCCCACGTGGCCAGTGCCGACTTTGTTGCCATTGGGAGCATTGAGAGTGTGGAAGTTACCAGCGGCGACGAGAGCGATTCCAGTAAGCCGCAGTTGGTCGTTCAAGCAAAGTTTTCCGAGGTCCTAAAAGACCTTTCGGAGAAAGCCGACTTTTCCCGATTGACCAGTATGGTCTATGCAGAAGACTGGTTTCGCGAGTTGAGCGAGCAGCAAACAGCGGGTCTTTGGTTGATTGAAAAATTTGCTCTCGACGAAGACTACACAGGCAATCCGCCCGCCTGGCAGTTTCTGCCCTTTTCAAAAATTGATGGCTACCGCGACGGCGCGTTTCAGGAACCGATGTTGGCCAATGACCTGTCCATCTTGACCAGCCTGGAAGAAAAACTCGATCGACTGCGCGATTACTGTTCAGTCAGCCAGGAAATTCACCTCGACGAACCGCCCGTTATTGAGATGTACCGTTTTCCCAGATGTTTGTTGGGTAGTCTGCGTCATGGCGATGCCAACTCGATTGAGATTGTGATCGACCAGAATTGCGAACTGGCGGCCCGCCGCTTGCTGGAGTTTCCTCAGGATGTGCTGGACAAGCGGCTGGTTGAAGCTGATGACCACTCGCTGTATGCAACACAGGAACTTGGGCTAAGGCTGATTCGTAGTTTTAGCAGCATGGATAACATAAGGTTGTTGGAGGCGGTTGCGGATTCCGCGCCTTATGAATTCGAGTCCACTGCCAACGGGTTTGTACCTCGCCGCAATATTGCATTTAATCACTTGCTGTGTTGGAACGCTACAAGGGACTTGCCTGCGTTTGCAGATTCGATCGTGCAGTTGGATTTGTCGTATTGCAAAACTCCCGATGAGGCGCTCAAGCTGGTAAGCAAGCTGGGCAGTTTGCAATTGCTGAATCTGGGAGCGGCTCCTGTCACCACCGAGGGGATTGGGCGTTTGCGCTCGCTGGAAAGTCTGCAGACAATTCAAATGGTGAATTCGTCTATCACCGACGAAATTGTTTTGCTGTTGGCGAAGAACAATCAGTTTCAACTGCTTGAGGAAGCGACGCGATTCGACAACAACGAAGTGCCTGAGAGTATTCAACAGATCGAGGCACTGTCGCTGAACCATTCGAAAATCACCAGTCAAGTTTCTCCACTGCTGGGCAAATGCGAAAACCTCCGCTGGCTGGACCTGCGAGAAACCGGCATCACTGATTCTGCGATCGCTGATCTGGCCGGATTGCAGAAGCTGGAACGGTTGCTGCTGAAAGGAACTGGCGTGACGGAAGCAGGGATTGCCAAGCTCCGGGAACAGTTGCCGAACTGCCGCATCGATTGAAAGAGAGAGAAATCGTCTTTGTGAGTAGTGCCGAGTGCGCAGAAAAAAACCCGCGAGTACTCGCGGGTTTCTTGATTGAATGTTTAGCTTCGAATTGATCTAGGCTTTGGCAGTTTCAGCGGCTTCCACTTCTTCAGTGACTGCTTTAATATCTTCCACGTAGCCGCCAGCGCTCATGATTTTGTCCTTGATCTCCTGGGCGACATCGGGATTCTCGATCAGGAAATTGCGAGCCTTCTCTTTGCCTTGGCCCAGGTGGGTCGAGCCGTATTTGAACCAGGAACCACTGCGAGCCACGATGTTGTGCGCGACGCCCAGGTCCAACACATCGCCTTCGAAGCTGATGCCGTTGCTGTGCATCATGTCGAACTCGGCGATCCGGAAAGGCGGAGCGACTTTGTTCTTGACGATTTTAGTTTTGACTCGCTGTCCAACGACTTCGTCGCCATCTTTTAAAGCACCGATTCGCCGCACGTCGACTCGCACCGAGCTATAGAACTTGAGCGCTCGACCGCCTGGTGTGGTTTCGGGGCTGCCGAACATGACACCGATTTTTTCACGGATCTGGTTGATGAAGACTGTGCAAGTCTTGCTCTTGCTGATGGCACCGGTCAACTTTCGCATCGACTGGCTCATCAAGCGTGCTTGCAGACCAACGTGTGCGTCACCGATTTCGCCTTCAAGTTCCTGTCGAGGAACCAGAGCGGCAACCGAATCCACCACGATGATGTCGACTGAATTTGATTTGACCAGCATCTCGCAGATTTGCATGGCCTCTTCGCCGCTGTTCGGCTGACTCACCAACAGCGTATCCAGTTGAACACCCAGTTTCTTCGCCCAGGTTGGATCGAATGCGTGCTCGGCATCAATGAAGGCAGCGATACCGCCACCCTTTTGTGCTTCGGCAATCGCATGCAGAGCGATTGTCGTTTTACCACTGGACTCAGGTCCATAAATTTCAATGATCCGACCGCAAGGAAGTCCTTGCCCGCCGAGTGCGATATCCATGGATAACGAGCCGGAAGAAATCCCGCGGATTCGAGAGACGGCGTCGTTGCCAAGCGACATGATGGAGCCGTCTCCAAACTGCTTTTCAATCTGTTGAACGGCGGTCTTCAAGTGCTCATTGTCGTTGAGCATGGTTTCTACCGGCGTTGCTGCTGCTGCGGCTTTCTTTTTAGC
>CAZOXC010000615.1:0-2887 GCA_964583205.1 uncultured Pirellulaceae bacterium
TACAGCTTCCCCGAGGCAATGAGCCTCGAGTGGCTTTGGCGGTGACAGTGCGACTTCCCAACGACCGGCTGTTGCTGGTGGTCAATGTACACTTTGACTGGGTGCGCGACGACGAATATCGATTTGCCCAGGCCCAAGCGGTCAAGGCGTTTCTGGGTAAACAGTCGATACCCTATGTGCTTGTCGGTGATTTCAACGATCGGCCTGGCAGCCGCACCATGGATTTGTTTGTTGACTTGCAGGAAGCTGACAAAGCATCCGGAAACGAGTTAACTTGTCCGGCAGATAATCCCAGAGTTGAGATCGACTTTGTATTTGCTTCGCCAAATTCTGACACGTTTAGTTGGGATGTGGGGTCAGGCGATGTGATCGATGAGCCAGTGGTTTCCGACCATCGCCCGGTCCTGGCGAAAATGGAACTGGAGTGGAAAGAGAATTGATTAGCAAGTCCAGGAACAAAGCAATGTTTTCTGAAGCGATAAAATGGTGTTCAAAAACTGTACGACGTCCTATCGAAAATCTTTCATTCGAGATAATTTCATAGGACTGAAGGTTTGTTCTTTGCTGGCATTAAATTTGAAGAAGATAGTTTCCGCTCCCTTCTTTTCGAATTCCCAATCGATTAGTCGGTCGAGTTCGCATCCTAAACATTCTTCTATCCTGGTTGTTGCGCCACTTGGAAGGCCGGAAAAAAACTTGGAATACTGATTGAGTACGATTGTTTTGGTTTCCCGTTCAATTCGTGTTGATATTGTTTCACTAAAGACGCGGAATTTCCTTTGTTGAGCTGCAGTTATTTCGAATTCTTTGATAACATCAGGCCGAGAGAAAAACGCATGAGGACCCAGGTGCCCGAATTGGCGTTGAAAAACATAGCTGGCCTGAACCGGCAGTAATACCAGGTTTAGATCCTCCAGAAACTGGTTATTCGCCAATACCCAATCTTCAATATTTGTGACACCAGCTAGTTGTTTGGCCTGCTCTTCATAAAGCGCCGCCAACTGTTCTTTCTGTTCCTGAGTCAGGCTGTCACCGCGGAAATCCAGACCATATTCGATTTGTTTAGCATCGATGAAGTTGACGGGAATCGTCTGTCGGTTTACCTGTGAAATTGTTCCAATTCTGTGTTTAAGATCGTCACTAGGCGGCTGATCAAGAGTCGAAAACTCTCGAACATGGAAACGAACCGGTATTGAGATAAAATTGGACCAGGTAAGTAGCTCTTGGTAGTTTTTAGCTTCCATGTTTTGGAGCAGGTTTCTAATTGAAGCAAGTTCGCTATTAATTTCAGGACAGCGAATGTTGTTGACAGTGAGGCGCAAATCATCAATTGGCAAAATGCACGAAGGATTGTTCCGTAGAAATTTGGTAATCTGACGGGCGATCTTTCGCGCCGCTCCAGGATCATAATCATCCCCATCGATGTCGGTGCTCATAACCAACTCTTCTGTAAGTTGTTCAAGCTTGCCTGCGACTCCTGAAAACCAGAACGTTTGTACCCAGTAATCTTTTTGTTTAAAAAAATTGTCAAAGTGTCGTACCTTCACTGTGTCTGTCAGTTCACTCAGTAAATGTGGATCACACGATAAACGTCCTGCGAGCAACTCCTTTTGATTGAGTGTCAAGATGTCAAAGTACTCTTGCATAAATTTACGTTTGAGTCCGCGGAGCAGGTTTTCCGTATCGACTTGTGATTTTGCCGCATCAATATCTGACACTTGCAAGTCACAACTATTCTGAAAGGTTTCGGTGCTCAGTAGCGTCAAAATTCCTCTGCGAGCACAGATTCCCAAATAGATCATCGCTTCCAGGTCGCTGTCGCCAGGGTGCGCATGTGATTCCCTGACAATTTCGGAAAAAATCTTGTCTTGCTCCTCAATTGTTTTGAAACCAGTTTTGAGACTCTGGTTGTCAAAAAACTCTTCTTTAAATTTTCTTAATGCCTCACGGCGGCCCTCTCTGGTGTCAAATGAACCGCGCGGATGCATTGAAATGAACTTGTCCATCAAAAAGGTGTTTTTCGAAGGACCTTGGAGATTTTTGTATGGAGCTTTCTCGATTTCGCTTTCCAGGTATAGCGCGGCATTAGCCAGGAAGTCAATTTGGTCATCTGATAACTCGACTGCCCTATCGGTTGTCAGCCAGTTGACCGATTCATTTACATAGTCAACAAGCGTTGATGACTTAACTGGAGAAGAGAACTTGCGAGCGCTATTCAAGATCGAGTGAAGCTCGTCAACCTCAAACGATTGCGCTGACGTTTGAGTCAAAAAAGGCCAGAATAAGTATGGAACGATCACAAAGGCAAATCGAAGTAGCAAGTTAGTCATCGTGTTCATCCAGCTTCAAGATTTCGGTTTTATCAATATGTACACCGTGTCGAATTGTATTCTGCACTGCGGGAAAAGTTAGTTTATTTCCATCCATTTCTCTCATCCACCCTCCGTCAATCGGACCACCAGGAACTAAATCTAACGAAGAATACCATTTCATTTTCTCGGAAACTCTTGTTCCTTGAATACTGTTGCCAATCAATTCCTCACCGCTAAAACCAATTCTAACAAATTCTTTAAAATTTGCCCTCAATTGAAATCGCAACGTACTTTCTGCGAGCCTTTTTAGCCCGGGATGATCAAAAGAAAATACAGTGTCACGAATCGGAAAATTATTGTTGTCGTGATTCGACCAATGGCCGCCAATTGTCACTTCGTCAATTGGCAACTCATCTTTTTTTGGCCAGTCGTATACAGCGACCAACTCCGAATTATTAGAATGTGCCCAAATTCCAGTAACTGAGATTTAATCGTTGAATCCGCCTATATGTCTTAACCCTTGATTCGCTGATATCATTGGGTACGAAATGTAAAATACCTGAATTAGGTATTTA
>CAZOXC010000616.1:0-2887 GCA_964583205.1 uncultured Pirellulaceae bacterium
GCATCAAGAACAACACATCGAATGGAGTCGAACCGGCGGAAGCCTGCAAACCGTTTTGCTTGATGGGAATGACTTGCAGACCGCCCATGTGTTCATCGGTTTTAAGTTGCTGGACCACAATCTTTTCAATTTCGGCCGGGGACAATTCTGTGGGGATTCGAAAAGACGTTGTATCTCCAAATCGGCTGGCCCATAAAGCTTGCCCGGTTTCCAACGAAACAAACGCTTTGGGCGTCGTGCGGTGATAGTCCCAATACTCTTCGTCCTGCGAGCGAATTTTGTCGGAGGTCTCAAATGGCAATTCCCAGTTTTCGATCGATGCGGCATCGGTCAAACCTGGAACCACAGGCGTGAAATCCGGATCGTTTGCCATTGTCGGTGGCGAATCGAAAATCGGCGGAGTAATCTGGCCGCGACGAGTCACTTGGAATTTGGTCGAGGGCGTTGTCAGAGCAACAATCTCCGCCACCAGCAATTCAATCGTGCGTTCTTCCGATTCGCCATGCGAAGATTCGGGCTCAAAATAACTCATCTGAACTTGGTCGCCCACTTTTACCCCCAAGTCATCAGCAACCCAGTCGGTCAATGCAATCTCATTGAGTTCCAGACGTCTGGCCGGCTCATCAGTAGTCGCCGACCGGGGATCAAACTGACTGTCGAATTCGACTGAAGCGACGATTGAGAAAGGAACGCCCGGTTCACTTGACCCTGCCGGACGTAGATCGTTGGACATGTAAACCATCACCGGGCGAGCGTCCGGGAAAGCTTGAACCAACGAGTCCCTGGTTGGATTGTCAATCACCATTCGGTCGGACGACAAAGCAACATAGTCAAATACAGCGTCCTGTTGATCTGCATCACGATATTGAGTGACTCGTTTGGCTCGCAGCCCCAGATCACTGAGCGTTGGCGACATTTCTTTTTGAATCACGTCGATCGCATCTTTGCGAGTGCTGGAAATCAGCAGCATGTTGGCCTGCTGTTGATCGGGTTTGAATTTCAAAATATCGGCCGACAGCACCGACTGCAATAATTCGATGGAGACGTAGGCGTTGCGAGGTGGCAATTGAGTGGGGTGCAGCCCGAACCGCCCTGCCCCTTCCGCCGGAATAATCGCGGCAACTTTAAGGCCCACGATTCGCTCGAAGATGTCCTCTTTTTCCCCCAGCGCGCTGTCGGCCGGCAGCAACTGCTGCTCGGGAATTCCGATCGTGACTTGCTGGCCAACTTCGGTGATGCCCAGATCTTCAGCAAGCGTCTGATTGAGAACGATTTCATCACGTTCCAGCTCGCGATCCAGGTTCGAACTAGCCGACCTGGATTCCGAATACAGCCACCAGAAATTCTTGCGAACACCAACCACGGTCACATTCGAGGCTCGACGCTGGTTCTCTCCGGCAGTCTCCGCCGATCCGTTGGGAAAATGGATCACGGGCACTTTGATAATGTCGGACTGATTTTCTTTATCACGTTGATTGAGTTGCAGGCTCTCACTGAAGAAACCTGGCGAGGTCAGAATTAAGTCGATCTTGCCCAGTCGATCCAGTGTCAACGAGCGCAAACTGCCTCGCATACTGTCACCGACAATCAATGCGCCGGTCAACACGGCGGTTGCCACAGCCACACCCAGTGCGACCGCCAGATTGATTCGCTTGTTATGAAACAAGCCTCGAATTGCGATTAGCCAGTTAGACATTTTTAGTGAATTGGTTTTAGTTATTTTGCTTCGACAGCAAATTTTTCAAGCTTGACGTTGCCGTTCCCTCATCCCATAAAAACGACAATCCAGGTGGTTCAAGACTGCGACAACAGCAGAATCAACGGGAACGCCCATGTGGAAAGCAAAATCAAGCAGCTGGCGATAATGATCAGTGTATAGTTAACAACCAACAAACGCCAATCGACCTTGGCCAGCTTCAACCTTACAGCTTCCAAGGCCGGCTCTTGAACGACCGACTCTGCAGACAGTTTTTGACGCAGCAAGCTGATGATTCTGCTAAAGTCAATTTGTCTCGTTACCAACAATCCGAGCGCTGAATACAAAATAAGAAACACAACAAAACTCGACGCATCAAATCCAAACCAGGCGATTGTCGAGGGCAAATTCTTGACACCTGAAGCATAGAGGATATTGGCAAGACAGAGCAGGAACAACATTAAGCCATTCACCATCAGAATCAGACTAAGCAAGAACTGGTTAGCAGAATACTCACTTTCCAAAGTTTGATCGGGTACTTGTTCGGTCACTCTAAAGCTCGCAGACCAAGCCACCGGTAGAGCCAACAAAATTACGCTTACCAGATGGATCAACTGGTAACTAGACAACTCCAAAAAAGAGAAGGAATACAGCTCTGTGACAAATGGCGTGATCAAAGGCCAACTGACTATTGAAGCTCGCCAGATCATCAGCACAGTTGCCACCATTGAAATTCCCAATAGCACGTCGACCATTAAAGCAGTTCGTGTGCGGACAAACATTGGGTTGCGACAAAGTCGCAGACCAACCAGGACAAGAATCAATATCCCCAACACGAACAACGTGAAATTCAGAGGAATCTGCTCAGTCATCTTCCACCAATGAAACGCTTGCCCTGCGGCAGAAAATTCGGGCAAAGGATAGGCAAAGCCCTGACCAGGGCCGGCTGGGAAACGTGATGACAAAGAGATATTTTGGGTAGCCGCGAGTACCAGTGAATTCAATATCAAAGATTCAAACAACAAGACTCCAAACAAGGCCAGCAATCCAAGCAAGCCCAAAACCTCTGCAACCCGCTTTCTCCAAGATGATGATTCAATCAGTATTTTTCTATTGAATCCAACTGGAACGATCGTGCAAAAATATCCAACCAGCAACAACAAACTGTCTCGTTGAACATGCGGATAAAAG
>CAZOXC010000617.1:0-2881 GCA_964583205.1 uncultured Pirellulaceae bacterium
CATATTCACCACGAACTGATGCGCCGCGGCCTCAGCCCAAAACTTGCTTTGCTGTGGTTCTCTCTGCTTTGTGCGACAACCGTTGTAGGTGCAACTTTGTCTCTGATATACAAACAAAGCGAGTATGCGGTTGTTTCCATTGTCGCAGTCACGATTTTCCTGGTCGCGGGTCGTGTTTTCGGATTTGCCGAATTCAAACTGGTGTCGCGAAAAGCGATGTCGCTGAGCCGATCGTTTTTTGTTTTAAACAAACGTGACAAGGTCAACGCACCAGACGACGAGAGCATTATTCAACTGCAGGGAAATCGCAACTGGGACTTCGCCTGGCAAACGATCAAGGAATTCGTTGAAAAGCACGAGATCTCGGAATTGACAATGGACCTCGAGTTTCCCTGGCTGGGCGAGAACTTTCATGCAACCGTTCGTAGCAACATCAAGAACGGTGAGGAGATGGAAGCCAACGACTGGTTTTCCGAAATTCCGATCGAGTATCAGGACCGGTTAGCGGGGCGAATTCTGGTCAAAGCGAATACTGATCGTTGTTCCGCATACCAGACTATACCGTTACTCATTGATGTGCTGGATTCATTGCAGTCGGATTTGAAGAAAGTAATTGAATTGCAAAGTCAATTGGATAGTTCTGAAATTTTAGAATTGGACAATTCCGAAGATAAAACTGCTGTCAGTAATGCCTAGCCTTCGGTATTCATCGATTCCGATTCGTCTTTGAGATTTCTGAAAACACCTTATAATTATTAAATGTTTTAACAAATCGGCAAAAGGAGTTGCCATGGGACGAACTGTCTATTTCGTCGCGCGTTGTTCAAAATGTCAACGACCGAATCAGTTGGCCATCAGCCTGTTGGGCACCAAAGTCGCTTGCGAACAGTGTCACACCACATTTATTGCTCGCGATGAAGAATTGGAATCTGCTGCAATGCAGGAAAGCGTTGGCGAATTTGCGCGATCTATCGACTGGGAAGAAGAAAAACTGATCGAAATCAATCGCCCCCGTTAATTCCCTCGAACGCAGCCGGGCAGCCAGCCGTACGGTTCTTATAGCTGGAAACGCCAATCTTTCTATTACAATATTCCGGAATTTATTGCCGCAAATTCGCGATTTTTAATCGAGGATGTATACTTTTGAGTATTGGGGTAGCCAGGGAATATTGTCTTTTCGAATTTCCTGCAATAATATTTTTTGACCCCCCATCGTTTTGACGATGTAACCAATATCAATTTCAAATTGCTGAACATTCGGAGCAATTACAGTGACTGAAACCAAAACAATTAATCGCTTGAGAATGGTACTCGTTTTGAGTGTTGCGGCAGCGACGTTCATTCTGCCTCAAGCTGTATTCGCCCACGGTATTTTCAAGGAAACCTTACAGGACCAGGTTGAGGGTTTACGAGTTACCTGCAACGCCTGTCATGTCAAAGGTGAAGAAAAAGACGTCCGCAACGACTTTGGCGAATTGTTTTTTGCCGAATTCGAAGGGGAAGAATTCAGCAAGAACTGGAAAGAGCTTGAAGAAGACGAAGAAGCTCGAGACAAGTACGAACAAGAGGTCATGGCTCCGGCATTCATCGCGGCTCTGGAAACGATCGGTGAAACCGAAAACGAAGATGGCGAAAAATACGCCGACCTGATTGCCGATGGCAAGATCGCTGGTACCAAGCTCAGAAAGAAGAAGTAGGTAACGCGGTCAATTTGAAAATCACAATCGCCTCAAGAACTTGTCTTGAGGCGATTTTTTTTGCGCCGACTTGCTTACCCGCCGAGATTGGCGCTGAAAGCGGACATCAAGATGTAAATACAAAGACACCAGCCAATCACCCATTTCAGCAAAGCCTGGCTGCGCCGCCCCAACGCAATACACAACATCCAGAATTGAATTGCACCCAGCGCCACAACTTGAACTAAAAACCACAACCATGGACTTTGAAGTTGAAACATTTCGAACAAGGCTGCCCGAGGCAAATAGGCTAACGCGCAAACACCCGAAACCAACTGACAGATGAACAGCAATGCCAGCGACCATTGAGTCCTGCATCCCATGGCACTTGGCTTCTCTGCAAACGCACTTGCCACGACGACGGTGACATACAACGAGTTTGACAGAAAATGGATCCAGAGGATCAGTGTCTTGGGATGAAAGAACAATGACCTGAATTGCTGGGAGCTGGCCAACTCACCTTGCTCGACAACCAGATTGACTTGTCTCAAGGCAATAAACAGCAAGGGAAAGTGGTAGAGCAAATTGGTGCTGGCAATCACCAGCAGCGTTGTCCGCAGCCAGCTCGCCAATCGCCCCAGGTCGTCATTCGATGATTTGACGAGTCGTTTGCGGGTCATCCAATAACTGATCACCAGCAGCAACAGGGAAAAGAAAAATTCCATAATCCCAAAGAAAATTCTGGACCACCCTTTGGAAATCGAACTTGAGAGCTCGCTGTCCCACACCAGCCAGCCATAGAGCAAGCCGATCAATGTGCCTGCCAGCAGCGACAAAATCGATATCAACAGCCCTCGACAGAACCCCGACTCGGTTTCCAGCGGCGTTGCCGTGCGAAAAAACAGAGCTCTCGCCGCATAAATCAGTGGCAGGGTCGAGCCAATGGAAACCAGAAAAAGATGGGTGCCCAGCAGAATTGGTAACAGTGTATTCATGACCGAATTTCGACAGATACGAGAAAAATCACCTATTTCGCAGGACAAACTTAAGAATAGCCAGCCAATTGCTCGATTTACTGATTGCCAAGCAAATTGCACGAACCATTGACGCAAAATTTGTCAATTTTTATAGTGGTGGTTCTCAGGGCGAATAGCTCAGTTGGCTAGAGCACCTCGTTTACACCGAGGGGGTCGGGGGTTCAAGTC
>CAZOXC010000618.1:0-2853 GCA_964583205.1 uncultured Pirellulaceae bacterium
CTCTATTCGTCTCGACTGGACGGTCTGGCCAATCTGTATGCCTCACCAATTATTGCTGACGGCAAAGTGTTTATTCCCAGTCGAGAAGGAGTCACGGCGGTTGTCAAAGACGGGGAAGAGTTCCAGTTGCTGGCGACGAACACTCTGGACGACAATTTTGATGCTTCGCCAGTAGCGGTCGATGACAGTTTGCTGCTGCGTGGCTTCAAGCACTTGTATTGCATTCGCAAAACCGAATGACGAATTGACCGGCGGTCGATCGAAAATCAATATTCCGCACGCGCACGAAAAAAGCGACGTATCGTTCGACACGCCGCTCCAAGTCGATCGCAAAAACGACTTGTTATATCACGCTTCTTTCTTTTTACCTGAACCCATATTCCAGTCGCCATCCTCGGCTTTGTCTATTCCTTCTTCTGCAGGAGGCTCAATAATGCTATCCGGGTCAACACCTTCATTGGGTGCTTCGCTGGGCGGTTGCATTGAGGGGTCGGTCATTGAAGGATCTTGCAGATTCGGCTCAGGTGGCTGACTTGGAAACATCGGTGCATTCTCGAACATTGGAGCATGTTGTTGATGCGAATGCGGCTGAACTGGTTCAAACGAAGGCGACTGAGCATGTGGGTTCACGATACGAACGGGTTCAGGAGCTTGATCCAGAATTTGGAATTCAACTGGTGCTACTCCGGCTGGTGCGGCGTAGGGACTGATCCCGTAGGGCCGTTTTACAATCGTTCGCGAATAGTAAACCGGTGGGTGTTTCATGAAGTAGGGCACATTGTCCGGTCGATGAAAACTATTATAAGTATTGGGTTGGTAGTAATAACCAAAGTTGAATCCACCAACTCCAGCGCCAATTCCGCCGCCTCTGTTGAAGCCATTTCCGCGGAACCTGTGCTGAGCCTGAGCTATCTCTGTGGTCCCAACAAGAATCGCCGCAAAGGCGGCTACAGCGAGTAAAATACGGGTCATTTGAGTTTCCTCTTTCGTTAGTTTGCGAAGGACTTTTTTTCCAAGCTATTTGGGGCCAGAATTTTTACAAGCTACAAACTGGTCCTACCCGCACGCTAATTACACCCCATGTCACATCAATCCGCCATAAAATTGACACAATCCGTAAAATCCTACGCTCAAAAGCTGGGCTTTGACCTGTGCGGCGTTGCGCAAGTCGTGTCTCCTCAAGGCGTTTCCCGCTTGCAAGGCTGGCTGGACAAAGGCTTCGCGGGTGAGATGACCTACTTGAGCGATCGCATCGAAGCCTATCGAGATCCCAATCTGGTTCTGAATAACGCTAAGTGCATCGTGATGCTGACAATGAACTACGCCACGGCTCAACCTGTTGTAGATCAACCTGGGCATGGCCGAATCGCTCGCTACGCCTGGGGACAGGCTGACTACCATGACTTAATCAAGTCGCGTTTGAGGGATCTTGAATCGCATTTCGTTTCCGAGTCCCAAAAGGAACTAGGCGAAAACAGTCAGGTCAGAACGATCGTTGACACAGCGCCCTTGTTGGAGCGCGAGTTCGCTATGCTGGCCGGGCTGGGCTGGTTCGGCAAAAACACCATGCTGATCAACAAACATCGAGGCAGTTACTTTTTCCTGGCCGCCATGCTGACCAACGTCGAATTGGTACCTGACCAACCCTTCGAAGCTTCGCACTGCGGAACCTGCACAGCCTGCCTGGATGCTTGCCCAACGGACGCGTTTCCTGAACCTGGAGTGCTGGATGCCTCGCGTTGCATCAGCTACTTGACGATCGAACACCGCTCGGAGGTTCCCCAGTCCTTACGGGAGGGTATTGGCAACTGGCTGTTTGGCTGTGACATTTGCCAGGAAGTATGTCCCTGGAATCGCAAAACTCGCACCAGCACCGAAGAAGTGTTTCAACCGCAGCAAAACCACAACCCAGTCAACTTGCCTCAGCTATTTGATTTGCCGGACGACGCTTTTCGAAAACGATTTCGCAAAACTCCATTGTGGCGAGCCAAACGTCGAGGCCTACTTCGCAACGCCGCAATTGCACTTGGCAATTCGCCTGGTCCGGGCTGGGACACGGCTCTGGCGATTGGCGTCAATGACTCGGAACCCCTGGTAAGAGGCGCTGCAGCCTGGGCCTTGGGAAACATCGCCCAGCATCCCGCCACCGAATTGTTGATCGCCCGGTGGAAGATCGAAACCGATGACGGAGTGATCCACGAGCTAAATGTCGCTTTAAAGAAACTGGAATCGCAAGCCGAAGATTCTCATTTCGATTCCAATTGATCGCCCGAGCGAGTGTTGCTTAAACGCTCAATAATCAGAGACCCCGTCGCTTCTGGATCCAAGTTGAATGCACGAATAGCATTTTGCGCTGATTCAATATCGCCTTGCTCAAGCGTTTCACCCAACATTCGAATTGAGGCTGAATAATGTTTTTGTCGATATTGGTTAGCCACAATGGTAGCAAATAGGCTTGCGCCCAATAACAAAATCGCCAAACCTCCCAGTGATAGTCGGGTTGAACGAGCGTTCTCCAGGTATTCTGACCAAACCCAGGCCAGGATCAAACACACCAACAATCCAACAAACAAGTACGCCATCGTTCAGCCTCCGATTTTGTTGCTCTCTCAATGCCGGACAGACCACAGATAATCTCGATTCGCACATCTGGGAATTGTCATTTCAATTAACTTAGCCGCACAACATCGAGCTAAATTAATTCAAAACATCACTCCAGGGGCCAGTAATCGCCAGTGTGATTCCGGGCGTCTGGATATTGCAAAACAACCACTCGCCGCAAGGACTAAAACAGGTCCCCGCCCATTCCTTATCGCGATAGTCGATCGTTCTGGTGGCGCTCACTTCTAACAC
>CAZOXC010000619.1:0-2851 GCA_964583205.1 uncultured Pirellulaceae bacterium
CTGTTTATCGAGCATTTTCTCGTGACCTGGAAATAGACCATGCCGAATGACTGGGGGAGAATGGGTATGAACTCCTTACCGTGTGGGAGAGATATCAGAACTTACAAGGATTCAGCGGCGCCAAAGCGGGCCCAGGCACGACAGTAAGGCGACGCTTGTTGGATGCCATTCAAGATGGGCTGAATGAAGGGGCAGTCGCACGAAAACCTGGCTGGGGCATGTGGAAGTTTTTTAGTGAACACCTAGGCATATACGATGCTACTCGGCGAGAGGGCAAAGTCATCGGCCAAGCCTTAATGAATCCCAGTTCTGGAGACCGTCGTGAAGTGCTTGATTTCATTGTTTCCGATTCAGGAAACCAGTTGTGGAATGATCAAGTGAAAACCAAAGACCCGTCTGAGCGAATCTTCCACAATGCACTTTCGCTCGACGCAGACTCAAAGCTAAGCGAGTTACTTGACGCAATCGACAAATACGAGAGATTCTGCCGCTATCTTCAAGACGCCTTTGATGAGTGTCTTCATTACCTTTCTCAATATCAACAAAAGGTTTCCCCGGTCGAGCTTTCAAAGCTAACCGCAGTTAAACTTGCTGCCACGAAAATCCCGGAAATGTTTTCAGAAGTTTCCGAGCGTCTTACGCCCTACGGCCAAGTCGTTCGGTTTCAAGATCATTTTTCAAGCCTCGCAGAACGATCTTCTAAATTGGATTGGTTAGAAAGATTGCTTCAACACCATGTCACGATCCAGCGGCAAAAGCCACCTGCAGGCAAGGCACCCTGGTTCGACCGGTTCGACGATGGCAAGTTTATGATTCGCACTGGTTACGTTCGTGATCGTGGTGGTAGGCACGATGACTATTATGTTCATGCCTATCGCACAGGTTCACTTTGGTCATTCGTTTGCGATCTGGGGCTTGTGAGCTAAATGGGGAAGAAGAAATATGACTCTAAGCCTGGATACGGCAAACTACTGGATACCTGGGCGGCTCCCGAGAACGCAGGCCAACCAATTGGTTGTGTCGCGACCACGTTTACGTTTTCACCAGTTTTCTTCGAGGAGGAATGCTTAGCTCGTTTTCTGCAGCTTGAATGCGACCCAACCGAAGACGGTCCAGCATATCTTGTTGAACGCGAAGAAAAACTCGCACAGGTTTCTTGTGCAGCTGCTTTGGTTGACCAACATCACTGTCGGGGTGGTCGGAGTTTAAGATGGGATCTTCTCTCAGCACGTATGCCAAAGGGATTGCAACATGCCAAAGTCAGTCTGCTGTATTGGTCGAATCTGGTTCGACTTGTCATTAGCTCCGCAAATCTGACGGATGATGGCTATCGCCGCAACTTGGAACTGTTCGGAGTTCTTAACTACCGCATTGGGGGCGAAGCTCCCTTGGCTTGCCTAAGAAGTTCAATCGAGTTCTTACAGAAAGCAGGTAGTTTTAGTTCGAGCGGAACACAGAGAACACCTTCTCTCAGACGATGGAATGGGCTGCTCGATCGCGTTGAGAAAGAGTGTTCAGACTGGGGGCTGTCAGATGAAGCAATGCGTCGAAGTAGCGTACGAGTTCATTCGCTATTCTCTGGGCCGGGATATTCGAACGTATTTGAGTCCTTAAAGGACTTATGGCCAGACGCGTCACCGCCAAGTATTGGTTGTGCATTGAGTCCTTTCTTTGATCGTCCCGAAGTCGAAAACAAACCGGCCATTGAACTTTGGAAACTCTTGCGAAAACGAGGTGAAGCAACAGCTCAGTTTTTTGTTTCAGGAGAAGAAGTTGTCGGTGAAGACGCTCTTTTTCTTAACGCTCCCAAGTCGTTGCTAGACGCTCAACCTGGCCGAACAAGTGTCGATACAGATGTTTACTTAATTGAGTTGCCTGTCGGACGCAGTCTGCATGCAAAAGGAATCTGGCTTGAAAATGACCGTTGGCGTCTATATCAAATCGGTTCGAGCAATTTTACTAGAGCTGGTACTGGAATTGGCAAGAATGCGAATCTCGAAGCCAATCTCGTTTACACCGTTGATGCAAACCGTAATAACAAGGCGAGGAAGCAACTTGATGTAACATTTCCCGATGGTGAACTGGTTGACCTAGACGGCAACATCAAATGGAAAACCGATACGGAAATTTGTGAAGACGAAGTTGGCGAGGAGGTAAGACTACCCCTTGAATTCGGCGACGCTGTTTTTGATTGCGATAAAAGTCAGCAGGCCTCAATCCACCTTACGTTTAACGGGCAACCACCCGAACAATGGGTGCTGAAAACGGACGGTGAAAACGAGGTGTTTTTTGACTCAGTAAGTTGGATCGCCAAAGATAGTCCCGCGAATTGTTCCTTGATTTGGATACCTGATCGACCACCTTCTGGATTTTGGGTTAGTTGGCTTGGTAGCAATGGAAATGCTTGGTGGCCAGTGAACGTAACCGAAGGCCATGTTCTTCCGCCTCCCGAAGAACTCAAAAACCTACCTCTTGATGTGTTGATCAACATCCTGAGTTCGGCACGCCCACTACATCGTGTGTTAGGCAAGTATTTACGTCGAAAACGCAAAGAGACCGATAACAGTGATGGTCCTGTTGTAGATCCTCACAAGCGAGTCGATACGAGCCAATTTCTTCCACAGCGAACTCGACGAATTTCCTGGGCTTTGAATTCGCTTCGAAAGCGACTTGAACGGCCCGTTGTCACGCTCGAGTTCCTTAATTGGCGGTTGCGAGGTCCGGTTGGCGTTCTTGCTTTAGCCGAAGCACTGGTGCGTGAAGCATTCAGTGATGAAGAGAGGAGTTTCTTAATCTCAGAACTGGCATTAGAACTCGCTCGCGTCGAACCTGAACAAATGAAGAATTGCAT
>CAZOXC010000620.1:0-2849 GCA_964583205.1 uncultured Pirellulaceae bacterium
TCTTTGTTGAGCGGTAGCGAATGATCGACCGGCCCAAGCAAATTAACCAGCTCGTTGTGAACAATTCCACTGAACTGTTCCTGCGGCTTCAGCGACTGCATGACTTTTTCGCCAAGCGCCTGATCGGAAATCCGACCCACAAAGTCTTTGACGACGCTGTAGCTGACATCGGCCTCCAGCAACGATTGCTCGACAATCTTGAGGCCTTCGCGCATGTTGGACTCGGTCAACTTCCCGTGTCCGCGAAGCGACTTAAACGCAGAATTTAACCCATCTTGCAGTCGTTCAAACATAACCAAGCAATCGAGCAGCTTTGGGGTTCAGGCGGCCGTTGGTAGAAAGCGTCAAACCAGTTCTTTGATCTCGCCAGTCCCTGTGATTTCTTAATTCAATGGCGCTAACAAAAACCTGGAATCGCGTCGGATGATGAAACATCACCATTTCCGCCTGCCAGAATCCAAATTGTAGCCGATAGTCCAAAAAGTTGTAAATGCCTTCCAGACAATAATTTGTGACGATACCGTCATCTGAATCGACTTAACTGAATCGGTGTCAGTTTCATCTGTGTGGCAGGCTGTTGTCACATTCAACGGACAAGAAACGAAAGCCGCCTCGAAAAACGAGGCGGCTTTTTGCGTATTTTCGATTGGTCGTTGTTAAACAACCATGTCTTTCAGGCCTTTGAGAGGTCGAACTTTAACGGCTCGGCTGGCCGGACGAGGCTTGGCCCAAACCATTTCGCCAGTACCTGGGTTGCGAACTTGTCGCTTAGGTAAGGCTTTCTTGTCGACAACAACAATCTTGCACAAGCCGGGAATCGTAAATTGACCCGCAGAAGATTTTTTGGCGATGTTGCTTTCGATTTCACCTGTCAAAGCTTCAAAAACAGCCGTGATTTCTTTCTTCGACAAACCGGTCGCTTCTGCCAAGTTGTTAAAAATCTGTGACTTGGTCGGCGGCTTCACGTCACTCTTTGCCATGAATTGATCCTCCAATTAGTTAGGGACTGAGTGTTTAGGGATGAGAGTTACGAACTGAGTCTTCTGTTCAAAACGGAATACTTACGTAAACCCCGTGTTTTTACGTTTAATCTGGTTGGAATTTGATACTTGCTTATCGGTTTTTGCAACCGCACGGAGGCCAAAATCGAATAAAAAGTCGGTTTTTTTGGGGTTTACGATTTAAGATAGGCAAAAAAGCCCATGATTTGGCCGATTATTTGTCGTTTCGAGTTGTCCAAGTTCCAGTTTTCGGCCCAAATCTGAGTTACCAATTTCCTCTTTCAAAGCCAACCGCCAGCCAATGTCACAAACATTCAACGACCTTCGATTCATGCAACAGGCGATCGATCTGGCGCAAAAGGGAATCGGATTCGTCGAACCTAATCCCGCAGTCGGTTGCGTTATCGTTAACCAGCAGGGAATTCAAATCGGGCAAGGTTGGCATGAATCGTTCGGACAAAATCATGCAGAAATAAATGCAATCAATTCAATCGCCGATGATCGAAAAAATGACCTGGCTGGCTCTACCGTTTACGTCACCCTGGAACCTTGCTCGCACCAGGGAAAGACGCCTCCCTGTTGTAATGCGTTGATCAAAGCAAAGGTGGCACGAGTCGTGATTGGTATCGCCGATCCGAATCCACAGGTCAACTTCGGCGGAATCAAAAGACTGGAACAAGCTGGCATTCAAGTCGAGTGTGGAATTTTGGAACCACAAGTCTGCCAGTTGAACGCGCCTTATCTCAAATTCGTGAAGAGCAGCCGTCCCTGGGTGATTGCAAAATGGGCCATGACGCTGGATGGCAAGATCGCCAGCAGGGCGGGTGACAGCCAATGGATATCGAGCGAACGCAGTCGAGCAGTTGTGCACGAAATCCGAGGCCGGATGGACGGGATTCTTGTGGGGTCCGGCACCGCTCAGGCCGACGACCCTCGTTTAACGGCCAGACCAGCAGGCCCGCGAACGCCTTTGCGAGTGATCCTGGATTCCAATTGTAAACTCAGCCCGCAAAGTAAATTGGTCAAGACCGCCGCGGAAGTGCCGACCCTGATTGTGACCGAAGATATGGATTCCAATGAAGCTCGATTCCTACAGGACGCTGGTTTCGAATTGTGGGGCTGGAATGCGAGTTGGTCCTCGGCAGAAAAATTGAATGCCCTGCTGGATGAACTTGGACGCCGCCAGGTTGTCAATCTACTGGTGGAAGGTGGCAGTCAAGTCCTGGGTGCGTTCTTTGACGCCGGTCTGGTCGATGAAGTCCACACGTTTATTGCCCCCAGAATTGTCGGTGGCGAAGCCGCGGTTACTCCGGTGGCTGGAGTTGGGTTGGAAAAAATAGACTTGGCGTTTCAGCTGGAAGGTGAAAAAATAGAACAACTCGATCGCGACCTGTATATTACCGGGCGAGTCAAAACTGAAACGAATCTCAACAATCATGACTGAAGCAACAATAAAAACGGGTGAGCCTTTGCCAAACGTTAAGCCGATCAATATCGGTTCGGTCGTTGTGGATCCGCCTGTGTTGCAAGCGCCCATGGCCGGCTTCACGAACTACGCCTTTCGCCAGATGGTGCGAGACTATGGTGGCAGCGGGTTGCAAGCCACCGAAATGGTGAACGCTCGAGGATTCGTGTGGCTGGATCGAAATCAAGCCGAACATCCGGATCGCTTGTGGGGAGTCAAGGATGAGCCTCGACCTTTGGCCGTTCAAATCTGGGACAACCAACCCGACACGCTGGCGGAAGTTGGTGAACGACTGGCGGGTGAGTACGGCGTGAGTGTCGTCGATATCAATTTCGGTTGTCCGGTTCGGCAAGTCACCCAGAAAGCCAAGAGCGGTTCTTACC
>CAZOXC010000621.1:0-1096 GCA_964583205.1 uncultured Pirellulaceae bacterium
ATGATCGGTCAATAGTCAGTTGTCATTGAAAAGTTATGTGGGTTCGAGCACCTCGTCTTCCGCTTTGCTCGTGCGGCGATTTCCAGCTGAGCACTTTGCTCGCAATGAAAAATCACAAATGGAAAATCAACGTTTAGTATTTGTCATTGATGATCGGTCAATAGTCAGTTGTCATTAAAAAAACAAAAGCCACACTGAACATTCCCACTTCCAAGATGTCTATCTAGCGTGAGTTCAATTGGAACTCAATTCATGCCTCCTGTGGTGTAATGGTATTGCATGCGACTCTGTGAAAGTCGAGGAGACGGGTTCAATTCCCGCCGGGGGGCCTAACATGTTTTTGTAGCAGGAGCTGTCATGTTCGCCAACGTGATGCAACGCCCGACGCTTGTTTTGAATCGAAACTGGCAGGCAGTGAACGTGACAAGCGTCGCTCGCTCTGTCTCCATGTTGTTTTCCGGATCGGCTCGAGTCGTTGATCCGGAAACTTATCAGTTGTTCGAATGGGAAGATTGGGCAGAACTGGAACCGCAGCCTGGGGAATTGTTCATCCAGGCAGTGTCTCGCCGTTTTTGCGTACCGGAAATTATCTCGCTAAAGGATTTTGACCGGTTGCCGAATTCAGCGGTAACGTTCAGCCGACGAAATATTTTCAAGCGTGACCGATTCACTTGCCAGTATTGTGGCGGACAGCCAAAGCAGGATGAATTGACGATCGACCATGTTGTGCCTCGAGCCCAAGGTGGTCAGTCGACTTGGGAAAATTGCGTATTGGCTTGCGTGACATGCAATCACGTCAAGGCTGACCGAACTCCGGAACAGGCCAAGATGAAGTTGCGGAAAGTTCCGGTGCGACCCAACTGGAACCCAACTTTTTCTCGACACAACATTCGACTGGATAGCTGGCAGAACTTTGTTAGCGACGCCTACTGGAACGTCGAATTGGAATAGAAAAACTTTTCAGTTTTCAGAGTTTGATTCAAAGATTCGTCTTTGGATCAAACCTGACTACTGGAACCCTAAACTCTGAACGCTCAACCCTCCCTGAACCCTGAACTCTTAACTCTTAACTCTTATACCCTGAACCCTCAACCCT
>CAZOXC010000621.1:1196-2842 GCA_964583205.1 uncultured Pirellulaceae bacterium
TCCCTGAACCCTGAACTCTTAACTCTTAACTCTTATACCCTGAACCCTCAACCCTGAACCCTCAACCCTGAACCCTCAACCCTCAACCCTCAACCCTCAACCCTCAACCCTGAACCCTCAACTCTGAACCCTTAACCCTCCAAATTCCCAACGGTGTGCTCCTGGGAGAGCAAGCGGCTTCCAAACCCGCCCGACAGGGTTCGAATCCTTGCACCGTTGCTTTAATCATTTGCCTGAACGCAAAACAACAAGCTGATGTGGCTCGACCTAGAAAGGCGCCGGTCTTGTAAATCGGATCATGCTGGTGCGAATCCAGTCATCAGCTCTCAAGTGAAATTTCAATCGTCTTAGTCAAGTTTATCCTCGAAGTGTACAGGAGCGCACGCAACCCTGCGAAGGTTGAGGATCAGGTTCGAGTCCTGGCGAGGATACTGACACATCTCATTTTTGGCGCTGGAGCCGGACGGTTAGGCAACTGCCTGCAAAGCAGTATCAAGTGGGTTCGACTCCCACCGGCGTCTCTGCTGAGTCTCTTGTTTTTGCTCGAACAAGACCGGCATAAAAAAAGCCCGGACTAGCCGGGCCAGGTATTTCGTTTTTCCGAAACTACGAATAAATCTGCGGAGCACCCATTTGTTGATGGATTTCGTTGCAAACTTCTGGCTTGAGATCCAAACCTTGCGCTAATTCGTGCAGGTAACGAGCTTCGTTTTTGGAATCCAATTCAATAGCAGCCAACGAAATCTGATAGATGTGTTGCTGCATTCCGTTTGGAATCGAGTTGGCGAAAGCCGAGGCATCCAGCGGAGCCGCGAATTCTTCCTTGAGGAAGGCAACCTCGTCCTGAGACAAATCGCCCATGCGGGAAATGATGTTTTGCTGTTCAGTGTCGTCAATACGCCCATCAGATTTGGCCGCATTCACCATCGCGCGGATCATCAATACAGCTTGCTGATTCTCGTCAGCAGTTGGAGCCGCTGGTGCTGCTGCAGCAGCTTCCTGCTTGCCACCACCCATAATTCCGCCGAGCAACCCGCCGAGCATTCCGCCACCGCCGCCCAGGATTCCACCACCGCCGCCACCGGCAGCTTGTTGTTTATTTCCACCACCGAGCAAACCGCCCAGTAAGTTTCCGCCCAGACCGGACAACATTGATTTTTCGCCCATCAGGCCTTTGAGCATTTTTAAAGCATCCATTTGGAAAACTCCATTTGAGGGAAGAGTTGAAAGATAAGACGCCTAAGTTTAGGGCAGTTCGCTTTCGTTGGCTACAATTGCTGGCATAATAATTTTATCCCAAAGTCAATTTCAACGGCTTCTCATATTCGAGACACCCAATGTCAAGGTTGAGACAATCATGTCAAATTGAGAATCGACTTAAATAATTGAATCAATCAAACTGTTTTCGTTGACGACTTTGGGCCCCCTGCCCTACTCGGTCAAATGATTTCACAGATTAAAATCATGGGTGACCGAAAAAAAATTTTCCTGTTTGAATTACCAACCTGATTGAGTGAGGTTTCAACGTGCGTCGAGCAATTTCGATCTTCAACACGATCATGATATGTCTTCTGGCTGGCGAGATTTCGTTAGCACAGGACGATTCGCCCGCTCTCATTTGTGGAATTAAAATGGGCGAGCTAACG
>CAZOXC010000622.1:0-2834 GCA_964583205.1 uncultured Pirellulaceae bacterium
ATATGGGACCGAGTTCATACCGCATACCTATCACTTGCCCATTTCCGTGGTTGTCGGCAAAGTCAACAAGGACTTTGAACTGTTTGACATGGTCGCGTTGGACGTACCCGAATTTCGACCGCACGTAATTACCGAGCATTTCTGGCGAGGCTGGAAGCAGTACGACTATCCGACTTTCGTCACCTTCAACGGACGCACTTTTGATTTGCCCGTGATGGAACTGGCCGCATTTCGATACGGCATCAGCGTTCCCGACTGGTTTAACTTGATGGGCAAGTCCTGGGAGCAGCGCCGCAATCGATACAACATCGACTCGCACATGGATCTGCAGGACACGCTCACGAACTTCGGCGCGACTCGGTTCGCCGGCGGTCTGGATCTGGTCGCCACGATGCTCGGCAAGCCCGGCAAGATGGAAGTCGCGGGTCACATGGTGCAGGATTTGTATAACGAGGGCCAACTGACTCGCATCAACGACTACTGCCGCTGCGATGTTCTGGACACGTACTTTATTTTTCTTCGCACTGCCGTCTTGATGGGCAAACTGAAGATAGGCGACGAACAACAACTGATTGAAAAGACTCGGCAGTGGCTGGAGCAGCAGCAGACCGAGTTACCCGTATACGGCGACTACCTCAGTTGTTGGGGCGACTGGAAAAACCCTTGGGACGACGAGAAAACTCTGTTTGATTGAGTAATTCTAACCAACCTGATTGGCCGAACGAGTCAATTAGATCTGACAACTTATTGGCGAACCAATTGTCAGACAAAATCATTGGCAATGAGTGCTTGAAAGCTCTAAATTGATTAGTGCATTCATCTCCCCACAATTCTATGCCAAACGCTACATACGCCCACAGTCTCGAAAACCAGCCTCCCGAAAAATGGGAGACGATGGCTCAGCACGAAGAGGCTGTTGCCAAATATTGCTGCCGTTTTTTGAAACGCATAAACCCCGATTTAAATTCTTGGGGAGAATTGCTGGGAAGGTGGCATGATCTAGGTAAGTACTCGGGTGAGTTTCAAGCCTACTTGGAAAAATCTAACGATCCGAACGCTTCGTGCGAAGGATTTAAAGGCCGAGTTGATCATTCAAGCGCAGGCGCCCAATATGCATTCGAAAACTATCCCAACGGGATAGGAAAGATGTTGGCCTTTGTAATTGCTGGGCACCATGCTGGTCTGGCGGATGCCTACTCGATGACCGGCAATAAAGACAGCGGCTTGCTTGAACGCCTCAAACAACCCGTTGAACCTTATCGTGAGAACGCTCCAAATGTTTTGCTGATTCCTCCTCCACTCACGGCCCCCACGCTCGGTTTTTCAAAAGACGCCGCGGACAAGTTGCCATTTGAAACGTCAGTGTTCGTGCGAATGCTGTTTTCGGCACTTTGCGACGCAGACTTCCTGGCAACAGAAGAGTTTATTTCGCCTGAGAAAACAGCCGAACGTCCGGTCGAAAACGCCGACGTTCTTTGCGGGATGCGTGTTCAGCTAGAGAAGCATCTAGACGGGCTGAACGACCCAACGAATCCGTCGGAGGTAAATCAAAAACGATCGGAAATTCTTCAGTTGGCAAACGATGCGGCGAGATTGAAGCCAGGCTTCTATTCGTTTACCGTGCCAACTGGTGGTGGAAAAACACTGTCATCGTTGAGTTTCGCACTTCGCCACGCGATCAAGAATGATCTTGCGCGTATCATCTACGCCATCCCTTTCACGAGCATTATTGAACAAACGGCGGATGTGTTTCGTGACGTGTTCAAGAACGACCCCGAGCTAGTGTTGGAGCATCACGGTAACGTTGATCCTGACAAGGAATCAAGAGTTTCCCGCTTGGCAACTCAAAACTGGGATTCACCATTGGTAGTAACTACCAACGTTCAGCTATTTGAGTCGTTGTTTGCCAATCGCACCTCGCGATGTCGGAAACTACATCGAATTGCTCGAAGTGTCATCATTCTGGATGAGGTCCAAACCCTTCCGGTGACTCTGCTGCAGCCATGTTTGGCAATGCTGGAGACACTTGTCAATGTCTTCGATTGTACGGTACTACTTTGTACAGCTACCCAGCCGGCGTTTTCTGCCAATGCCGAGTTCCCGATTGGAATCAATGGCGTCCACGAAATCATCAAAGAACCAGATAAACTTTACGAAGATTTGAAACGTGTCAAAGTTGTTTCATTGGGAGAATTGACAAACGAACAAATCGTTGACAACGTGGCGGAAAACGAATTAGCTCTTTGCATCGTCAATACGAAACGCCACGCAGCTGACTTGTATCAGCTGTTAGCAAAAAGAGTCCCTGCAGAACGACTGTTTCACCTAAGCACTAACATGTGCGCCGCTCATCGCACGGAAAAATTCAAGACGATTCGCCGGCGACTTGATCAAGAAGAACTGTGCATCGTCGTCAGCACGCAGTTGATCGAAGCGGGAGTGGATGTTGATTTTCCGGTCGTCTTTCGGTCCATGACCGGATTGGATTCCATTGCGCAGGCCGCAGGCCGATGTAATCGAGAGGGTAAATTGCCGAACCGCGGCAAGGTGTTCTTATTTGACCCTACAGATGTTCGGTTGCGTGGTGAATTGAAATTGACGGCACAGTCCGGTGCGGAAGTGATTCGCCAATTTCCTGATGACCCTCTGGCATTGCAAGCGATCGAAGAATACTTCCGGCTTCACTATTGGCAGAACAGAGATCTTTGGGACGGCAAAAAGGTCATGGAGTGTTTTAAGGATCTACAAAATCTCGACTTCCAATTCCGCACTGCGGCAGATCGGTTTCGCATGATCGAAGACACGACAAGAAGCGTATTTGTACTATGGGATTC
>CAZOXC010000623.1:0-2833 GCA_964583205.1 uncultured Pirellulaceae bacterium
CTGTATTTACTGGCACGGCGATGATGTCGCGATAGACGCCAACTAGAATTTCCACTTCGGCGGTCATGCCGGGCTTCAGGTGAACGCCTTCCGGGATTTCATCAATCAGGACGATAGCCTGATAATTCTGAGTCGAGCGGTACCAACTGCTGTCCGCCAACTGAGACAAACGAGAAACGGTTCCTCGAAAAGTTCTGTCAGGGAACGTCAGGATTCGAATGGTGGCTTTTTGGCCTTCTTCGACTTTGTTGACGACCGATTCATGAACATTGACGGAGACTTGCATTCGATCCATATCGGGCAAGTAAAAAATTTGCCGATCTTCCCATACCGATGCGCCTTCGCGAATTCGCTCGTCAGCGTCATACCAGCGTTTGTTGGCATAGGCGACCGTCCCGTTTTGTGGGGCGCAGATCACGCATTTGTCCAGCTTGTCTTCCAGTTCCTTCAGCTCATTCTGTTCCAGTTCCACTGCCTTTTTAGCTCGTTCCAATCCTGATTTGGCTTTGCGCTCTTCGGCTTTGGCGGTGCTGATTACATTTTCAAGTTTGAGCTTACCATTGGAGACGGCATGTTTGTATTCGGAAATCTTCTGCTTGTAATCCCATTCCTTGAGCACCACAAGTTTCTGACGATCTCGCTCCAGTCGATGTTGGGCCGTGCTGACGATCAATTCCTGTTCACGAAGCTGTTGTACAGAGCGCTGTCCGTTCTTGACCAGTGAACGGTAGTTTTCCATCATCTCCAGCGCCTTTTCCAACTCGGCCTCGCCCTCGGAAATACTGCGTTCGAAATCGGAGACCTCAGCCAGAAAGTCACCCTTCTCGTATTTCTCCAAGTTGATTTCGGCTTGTTCCAGCTCAAACTCGGCAGTGCGAATATCGCCTTTGTTTTTGTTGTCCTGGACTTTGATCTCTTCTTGAGCTTCTTCTACTTTTCGCTCGGCTTCATTCACCGCCAGCTTTTTCTGGTCGATGGCCTCGTCTAGTTTCTGAGAATCAAGTCTGACAACTTCATCGCCCTTTTTGACTCGAGACCCTTCAGACACAATCGAAATGATTTTGGTTTCGCCAGGAATTTCGCAACGGCCTTCGACGGTTTCCTGGCTCTCCAGGGTTCCCTGTTCAATGACCGAGTCTCGGATGGTGCGCCGGCTGGCTGTGTGCGTTAGAACTTTGCTCTCGCCGGAGTCGTTGCCCCGAGTAAACCAAATGCCCAGAAAGACAAGAATGGCAAGCAGGCCTAAAACGGCCAATGCCTTAGTCAGATTCCCAAAGGTTTTCTTCAGACTCGCCGTTTTGTTCGACGGGCTCGGCGGCTGGGAGTAGTTCAGCGTCTTCTCGTCCATCGCCTGAGTTTCCATTTTCTGCGTCGCCGGTGGCGGGATTGTATCGCTCATTTACCCAGTAACCATTTTCGTCAAGGTAAAGCAATTCTAGGTCAACGAACAAGTTTATTCTAGCAATTTCGTAACTGGTCCAGTTGGAAATCAGGTCGTTTTTGGCACCCAACAGACCCTGTAACGCGTCTAACAAGTCCTGTGTGAGGCTGGAGTCTCCGCCATCTGTGGCCGTGCGAAGCTGAAATTGCGCTTCATCGACTTGCCGAGTGGCAGCGATTAGTTGTTGTCGGGATATTTGGAAATTAAGCTTGCTGATTCGTAGGGAACGCAAGTCCGAACGAATTTGGTTGACGATAGAATCCTCAGCAGCCATAAAGTTTCGCCGAGCCGCTTGATAGGAAAGTTGTGCAGCTCGATAACCGTTTCGCTCATTGAAACGATTGAGCGGACCATCAAAATCGATGCCCACACTATAGCTGTTTTCTGATGAGTCAAATCGAAAAGCGCGATTTCCGTCCGTGCCCAGGTTAGCCGTGGCGGATACATCCAAATCACTTTGCAGTGAGTCGGCTGCGATTTCAACTTGTCGAAATGAATCCATCAGTATGCCGCGCTCGTTCATTAAATCCAGTCGCGATTCAAGCGCTTGTTCGATCGCTTGTTCCTGTTGAATATCGAAGGGCACAATTTCAATTTGAAACAGACGAATTTGAGTTTGCAAAATAAACAGGTTGCTTATGCGGTCGCGGAGCCGATTGCCAACTTGTCTTGCTAGTTGTCGCCAGGACAGTTTGAGAGTATCTTCCTCAGCCAGTAGCTCGGGTTTGAGATCATCTTTGGCAAAAGGGATGTCCAGGAATTGTCGATTGCCGATTGGATCATCGATATCCCACTTTTCTGCGTTGCTGATGTCTTTCTGCAAATCGGTTTTGAGTGCATTGAACCGGACAGTAACTGATTCGGCGATTTGTTTTTGACGTTCAAAGTCCAATCGCTCCTCGTCATCCGCCAATTCGCGAGGCCCCTGCTCTATGCGTTCCTGCCAGGTATTCAGTTCCTCTTCCACGTCGGGCAGGAAGTCGGCGGTTTGATCCAGTAGTTCGATCAGCCTTTCGTGAGTCTTTTCCAGGCTTTCACGTTCTGGAATTTCCGGCGGCAGTGTTTGAATTAACTCCTGATAAGCGTCAGTCGCAAAATCCAGCAGCTCTTCCAGCCTGGGATCGCTCAGTTGAAATTGATCAAGCAGAGATTCGTCCAGTTCGAATTCTACCGACGCGGGCAGGCCCAATAAAAATTTAAACTGGTCCAGCGAATCCTGATAAGACTGCTCGGCCGCCAGCAAGCCAATCCGGCCACTTTGATAGTTTTGGAAAACCTGATCGACCCGAATACGAGAAACCAGTTGTCGATCAAACAACTCATTGTGCTCTTCCAGGTTCAGTTCCAGGCTTTCCAGGTTGCGTCGTTGGTTCCGCAGGGATTGTTGCTGGT
>CAZOXC010000624.1:0-2828 GCA_964583205.1 uncultured Pirellulaceae bacterium
AAATTCCACCGATCAACAACAGCAACAGCAGCTTGCCCAGCGAAACTCGCCGCTCGACCGCAGATTGCGGCGGACGTATCGCCACATCCGCCAGTCGCCACAGGGGGAACTTGTTGCGTTTCGGATTGTCAGTCGGAGCAGACATGGGGAATGAGCCTTAAGCGATTAGCCGCCCAACAAACTTTGCAAAGCCTGCCAGACCCCGCCAAAGAAACTGGAATCGCGCTCGCGAAACCACTCGAACGGCTTATCTGGAGTTCCAATAAACGGTCGCAACACCCAGCCCATTTGAGCGCCGACCAATCCGTATACCAGCACCCAGCAACAAAAGATTAAGCGGACATGACGGCCCAACCCAAAGCCTTCCGGGTTTTCCAGCGGACCGTGCTCCGGTGTTTGCTGAACATCAGTAGCCTCGGCCATGACCATTTCATTTGCAGCCGGTGACTGAGTCGGTTCGGAACTGCCACCAGCAGAATCGTCCGAGGCACCGTCTGACTGGGCGTTTTCTTCTGGCGGACTGGTTAATTCAACAACCACGGGTGGCGTGTATGGAGCAGTCGGTTGTTGAGTGTGATATTGAGGATTTTGTTGCCAGCGCTGCTGATACCTGGGGCGTGAAGTGACTGTCAATCGATTGAGTGTTTGAAACAGGAATGCCAGGCTCAAGAAACCTGAGATTGCGAACACCACAACATTCAGGAGAACAATGAACGGGTAACTGGGTGTGCTGGCTGAAAAGAAAGCCACTATCGGGCCAAGCGAAGCCAGTACTGCCAGGTTGACTCCCAAAGCCGCAATCAACAGTTTCAGCACTGAGACGATACGAAGTTGCGAACCGATCAAGGCATTGAATACATAAAGTGACGGAAATGTAATCACCAATGTAAGCAGGAACAAAGCGGGCACTTTAATGGCACTGGCCAACATCTGCATCCAGCAATCGGCTATGACCTGGGGATCTTCGGATTCGAAACCTCGAATCAAAGCGAAACTGCCCATACAGATCCCGTAGACGACGCCCAGCAAGAGAACCAGAACGATGATACCGCCGACTGAAAAATCAAATTTTCCATTGGAGAGTTTGCTGGCCTGAGTCGACCTGCCGCGCAGGATATCATCAAGTTGCTTAAACCACGACTTCATGGGTTGCCTTTTAAAAACACGGTTTCCAAACTCAAGTGTAGCTTGGAGAACCGGATGTTAAAGGCAATTTCCCATTTGGTTTTTCCCGACTAACGGCCACTTATAGTGTGAAATTCCGGCAAATTCGGGCATCGAATCTGGAGCGATTGTTCGACTCTCCGGCAATTCTTGTTTGACGTTCAGTCAGAACCGAAAACGCCTACGGTTGCTTGAAGACCTTGCCATCTTTCATCACAAAGTCGATCTCACTCATCAAGCTAATATCTTCCAGCGGATCGCCGGCCACTGCGACGATATCGGCCAACTTACCTGCTTCCAGCGTTCCCAGTTTTTCTTCCACTCGCATCAACTCGGCAGCCACCGACGTCGCCGCTTGAATCGATTCCATAGGCGACATGCCACCGGCCACCATCAACTCGAACTCTTTCGCGTTTTGACCATGTGGTGAAACGCCCGAGTCGGTACCGAAGGCAATTTTGACGCCGGAACGATAGGCCTTGCCAAATGTACTCTGCATGACGGGCCCGATAGCGGCTGCCTTTGGCCGCACAACTGCCGGAAAGTAATCCGGTTCCTTGGCCTTTTCGGCCACGAAGACTCCCGCCATCAAAGTAGGAACAAGATACGTGCCTCGCTCTTTCATCAAGGCCATGATCTCGTCATTCATATAAGTTCCGTGCTCGATCGAAGTGACACCCGCCAGAACAGCTCGCTTCATTCCCTCGGCACCATGTGCATGAACGGCGACGGTAAAGTTGTAATCATTGGCGGCCGCCACGACCGCTTCGAGTTCCTCCATCGTGAACTGAGGGTTGTCGCCACTGGCCGCCAGACTCAAAACTCCGCCGGTCGCAGTGAGTTTGATCAAGTCAGCGCCGTCTTTATAACGCTCGCGGACTGCTTGCCGAGCATCTTCAGCGCTGTTGAGTACGCCATCTTCAGGGCCGGCGCTACGTTCAAAAGCGCCTCGCAAGCCGTTGGTCGGATCCGCATGACCGCCGGTCGTGGCAAGGGACTTGGTTGATGTATAAATTCGCGGGCCCACAATCCAGCCTTCATCGATCCCTTTACGCAAAGCAATCGTATTCACGCCATTGTCGCCCACGTCACGGACAGTCGTGAAACCCGCCATCAAAGTTCGCTCGGCATATTTGCTGGAACGCAAAGCCACCTCAGCTTCGGTCATAAAGAATCGTTCTGTATACGACTTCTTCGACATCTGGCTGGACAAGTGCGTATGCATATCCATCAGGCCCGGCATCACTGTGTGCTCCTTCAAGTCGATGACGGTTTGTCCATCAGAAGGCTCCGCGTAGCCACTGGAAATCGACTCGATCTTACCATCCGTCACAACAATCGTGACTGCCGTCTGCACATTGTTATTCGAACCATCAATCAGTCGACCGGCATGGATCAAAGTTGTATCTGCAAGTACGTTGTTGCATAGCAAACAGGTCAACAAGAGTGCCAAGTAAGCCTGGTGTCGCATATTCATTCCTCGTAATTTCTATCGCTCTAAGTCGAGAGTCGTCAATTCAATCGCGCCAGTATAAATACAATCTCGGGCCGTCACAGTCTGCCCAGCGATGATTCACTTCCTTTTGTCAAATTCGATCCATGTTTTGCGGAATTTGTTAAGCAAGTGACGACAACCGGACCTGCTCGCAGCCAACCATTTAAAT
>CAZOXC010000625.1:0-2826 GCA_964583205.1 uncultured Pirellulaceae bacterium
ACGGATGAATTGGAATCCCTGCGAGACTCGTGGGCCGACTTCAGCGGTGACAACGTGTTCATGAGCTGGGAATGGTTGAGCAACTGGTGGAATTCCTATTCATTGGGTCGACAATTGTGCGTGATTCTGGTGCGAGACCCGCAAGGGCAGCCAATCGGAGCATTGCCGCTTTATAAAACGGTCAACTCAGTCGGAACGCGGGTTCTTTCGTTGATGGCCAACGGCAAAGCCTGTTCAGACTACGTCGGGGTCGTCTGTGATCCGAAAAATCAGAAACTGGTTGAGCGAACCGCAGCCCAGGCGATCATGAGCAACCCGCAGGTGCGTGTGCAAATTGGTCGCTGGGATTCCATCGAACTGGAAGGACATTCGGCAAACCAGTTGAATGTTTTCAAATCAACACTACAGGAACATGGCTGCAGAATTCTCCAGAACGAACTGGAAGGCTGCTGGAACACGATACTTCCAGACTCCTATCAGGAATTCGAATCCGATTTGAAGAAGTACTTTCGCCGGAAGACTCGCAAAGCAGAAAAACGAATCGAAGACGAACGATTCAAATTCATATTGCACCAGTCGCCGGAACAGATCGATCAGGTCTGGAGCGTCTTTTGCGAACTGCATCAGCGACGCCGCGAAACACTGGGCGATGCCGGATGCTTTACCAGCGATCGGTTTTCCGAATTTCTGCGTTCTGCGACGATGGACCTGGCAAAGAAACGGAAAGTCAGTTTGATTCAATCGACTTTCGAAGACCAGGATCTGGGTTTTCTTCTGCTGTTCAAGAGTGCCAATCGGCTGTGGATGTACCAATCCGGATTCAACGTCGACCAGATGAAGCTTGAACCTGGACATCTGCTGGTCACCTGGGCGATCAAGCACGCGATCGAATCGGGTGTTGAAGAATTTGACTTTCTGCGGGGCGATGAATCCTACAAACGATTCTGGAACACCACTCGGATCCCCGTGTTCAATTCAAAAATCGTCGCACCAACCATTTCAGCCAGGCTTAAACACAACGTCTGGCTGGCTGGCAAGTCTGTCAAAGATCAATTACTACAACGCCAGGATACTCAACCCACCATTCTCTCCGCCGACACGCCATTGGAGACCGACAAATGAAACTGACCATCATTCGTTCATTGAGTGAACTGCAACCGGAAACTCACCGCTGGAATCAACTCTGGCAAGCCAGTCTGGCGCACTTGCCAACCTGCCAGGCGCAACCTTTGATCCAGTTTGTCAACAAATTCCATCCCCACGATCAATTCGCAGCTTTGATCGTCGAAGACGATGGGCGTTGGGTGGGTGCGCTGCCGTTGATCATTCGCAGAAAATTCAGTCTGGCGATTGCGGAACTTCCAAACAACGAATGGATTCAATGCGGCGACTTGCTGGTAGCAACGGATGTCGACCAGGATGCAGTCACTGGCGTACTGGCTCAAGGTCTCAAAGACATCGAGTGCCAACTGTTTAACTTTGACTGGACACACTTGCAACGAGCCAGTTGGCAACTCTTTCTGGGCAAGCTGAAAAAACACAAACACGCTTCGCTGGTTTCTGAAGGCTTTTCGGTAGGTCGAATCAACTGCCAACCTTCCTGGCAGAAATTTCAGCAAGGACTGAGCAAGTCATTTCGCAAAAGCATCAACAAAAATCTCCGCAGATTGGAATCGATGGGCGAAGTGCGAATGGACAAACACAACTCGACAGGTTCGCTTGAACTGGCGGCCAGCATGCAAACCGCATTTGACATCGAACATCGTTCCTGGAAAGGCCAGGCGAAGACTTCGATACGTGCGCATGAATTGGAAACATTCTTTTCAACGGTCGCTGACCAACTGGCGGTCGACCATCACTGCGAATTGCGGATTCTGAAAGTGGATGAACAACCGATCGCATTTGAACTGGGCTTCTTCGCCAAAGGCGTTTACGTCTCGCACAAAATCGGTTTTGATCCGGAATACGCTCGCTTTGGTCCCGGCCAACTGCTGACATGGATGACATTGAAGCAGTTGCATGAACGAGGTGAGTGCGAGTGGGTAGACACTGTTGGCGAATTGAGCGAGGCGACTGCCAAGTGGTGCGACTGCAAATTTCGTCGACAGCGCATCCGCTTTGCGCCTCCCGGAATCGTCGGCAGTTTTTTGATCCGCACCATGGATCTGCTGAGGAAGCTTAAATCCACCAATCGGCCTTCCAGCGAGCCGGTTCGATTGCCTGAACAAGTCGCACAGCCCGCTTCTGTCTCGCAATAACGACCGCATTCTCCATGAGAACTTGCTGATAAAACCGCTTCCGGACCCCGCTAGTGGTTTATCCTGTTTGCTCGATGCTATACATTCAGTTCATCGTTTCGACTCGGAGTGCGCCCAGAATCCCCTCGCGAATTACCGGGATCGAAGTCAAGGCGATCTGAAATTCAATGCGGATAGATCTCTCATATGGAAATCGACAAATTTCAAGCATGTCCCTGCCATTCGGGAAACAAAATCAAATTTTGTTGCAGTAAGGACATCATTGGTGATCTCGATGAAATCCTGAATTTAACCAAAGGCAAACAACTGCACGCGGCGATCGACAAGATTGATCGAGTGGTTGCCAAGTCCGGTCCTCGCGACAGTTTGTCGACGATCAAGATCGGTTTGTTGCTGAGCTTGAATGAACTTGAGCAAGCCGAGCAGGCCAACCAGGAATTCATGCAGGCCAACCCGAAACACCCGATGGGGTTTCATCATCTGGCGCTGCTGCACGCCTCGAATAATCGAGTCGCGGAGGCAGTCGATTCGCTGCAGTCCGCCATGGAATCTATCACCACCAAACAAG
>CAZOXC010000626.1:0-2826 GCA_964583205.1 uncultured Pirellulaceae bacterium
ATTTCATTTTCTCAGTCAAAGGCTCGTTAGCATCCAGCTTGGCCTTGATCGCACTTTCGAACTTGCGAATTGAAATCAATCGCAAGTCAGAAACCTTTTGTACGTCTTCATTCAAGTGAGCCTTGGCCGCATTGACTCGCATACGAGTCAGATCGCCATTGGGGTCCTGAAACACCCGAGTGTGTAAAACGCCCTGAGCATCAACTTCAACACCCGCTGGCTGAGAAATAATCTGGGCACTCAGTGAACTTGTCACCAATACCATTGCCAGGGCAACGGTCATGCAGATTCCAAAAATACGTTTTGTCATTAGGATCTTTCTCCTCGAAGCCGAACCCCGTTAGTAGCTAATTTGAGCTGGCAGTTGCTTTGAATGTATTTTCTTTCGATCAATTCGACCGACAAAGTTACACCATAAAATAGGTTGTAGTGCGGTTTCAAATCGATCCTTTTCGGATGCGAAGCAAAAATCCGCTAAAAGCCCTCTGTTAATAGTAATTGCCCTATTTATCGTGAGCAAGAAATAACCGCAAAAAGCCGAATTTACGAGAACCCGAAATCCGTGCTCAACCGAGTCCAATCCTGACGGTTGCTGCGATTATGCAACTATTTATGCAATTGCCAGCCAAATCCGACAGTTGGCCAACATTTCAGCCTGAATCGGCCAGCGGACGTTTTCCGGTCGGCCGGAGGATACCTCAGTCGACTGGCGTACCCATTTCCCGCATCAACATTTTCATGTCTTCCCAGACCAGCTTTTTGGCCGGAGGATTTCTCAGTAGATAGGCCGGGTGATAAGTGACCATCACCGGGACGCCATTGAATTCGTGCATCTCACCACGCAGCTTGCCAATCGCCTGCTTGGTCTGCAAAACCGTCCTGGCCGCGACCGAGCCCACGCAACAGATGAACTCCGGTTGCAGGATCTCCAGTTGCCGCAGTGCATAGTCCCAGCAATTCGAGAGTTCGTCGTCTGACGGATTGCGGTTACTGGGAGGCCGGCATTTGATCGTGTTGAGGATGAATACGTCATCCCGAGTCAGCTTGCAGGCCAGCAGGATATCATCGAGTAACTTGCCGGCTCGGCCTACGAAGGGCTCGCCTTGCTTGTCTTCGTTGGCGCCTGGAGCCTCGCCCACGATGACCAAACGAGGATTCGGGTTGCCCACGCCAAACACGGTTTGCGTGCGAGTATCCGCCAGTTCCTGGCACTTGGTACAAGCGGCGACTTCCTCCGCCAGCACCTTTAAGCGCTCGGCATTGTCGCTGCTCGATTGTTCGTCGGTTCCATTCAAAGTTTGATTCTCCTTGGCAGTGGCAGCTGGCGTTGGCTTGTTCGGGGCTGATTCAGATCGGCCGGATTCAAATTGAGTACTGGATTCGCCCACAGTCGACCCGGAGTCTGAACCGCCGGAGTCAGAACCGCCGGGCCGGGACTGGACCGATTGCCGAACCCTGGCTGAATCCAGGTTGTCAGGCTGGTCGATGTCCGTCCCCGCGCTGGGTAACCCTGCTCCTGCGGATGGCAACTCTAATCCTGCGGATGGCAACATCGTGATGCCGCAGCGCTGCAGGGACTCGAGGTACCCAGCCAGTGCTGAGGATCCCGAGTTCTGGCGGTTGGACGGTTTGGCTTGGTTGGTCATACGGTTTTCACGAGTAATTTTACGAGTAATATCACGATGTCGTTTGCCGCACTCGTTTGATTTGAGTTTGCTTTTTACATTTTCATTTGAAACAATCAAGCGAGGATTCAATTCATCGAGCAATTGCCTCAATCTTTCTCCAAATGTATCGCACAAGTCAGTTTCTCCATGTCTGTTTACCAGGTCGCTATAGTCGGCCGCCCCAATGTGGGCAAATCCAGCCTGTTTAACTGGCTGGCCGGTCGCCGTCTGGCCATTGTGGACGACGTGGCTGGAGTGACTCGCGATCGGATGACGCGAATGATCAGCGATGGAGATCGTTATTTTGAAATTGTGGATACGGGCGGAATCGGGATCAACGACATTGATGATCTTGATGAAGAGATTGAATACCAGATCAAAGTCGGCATGGAGCTGGCCGACATCCTGTTGTTCATGGTCGATATCCGCGAGGGCGTGACTTCGCTGGACGAGCAGATTGCTCGGCGGATTCGAACGATCAACAAGCCTACGATCCTGGTCGCCAACAAAAGCGATCATGACCGGCTGGATAAACAGGGTGGCGACTTCTTCAGGCTGGGCATGGGCGAGCCGTTGTGTGTCTCGGCTCAGAACAAGCGTCGCAAGGATGAATTAATTGAGTCAATCTTTGAATTGATCGAGGAACAGCCGCCTCGAGAAGAAACCGCTGAAGACGACGAGCCGACGATGAAGCTGGCGATTGTTGGCCGCCGCAACGTTGGCAAGAGCACCTTTGTGAACTCGCTGGTCGATTCGCCGCGGATGATTGTCAGCGAAGTTGCCGGAACGACTCGCGACAGTGTTGATGTACATTTTGAAATGGACGACCACAAATTCGTGGCCATCGATACTCCAGGTTTGCGGAAAGGAAAGTCAGTTCGTACCGACATCGATTTTTACGGCACCCACCGCGCCCACCGGACCGTCAGATTTGCCGATGTCATTCTGATGTTTTTCGATGCCGGTCAGCGAGTCAGTAAAGTTGACAAAAAACTGTGCCATTACATTCAGGAAAATCACAAACCATGTATTCTGGTTGTTAATAAATGGGACTTGATGAAGGACCACATGCCGACCGAGCAATGGGCTGAATACCTTCGCGAACAATTTCCCTCGATGGCCAATTGCCCGATCGCTTTTATTACGGCAATGACCGGCC
>CAZOXC010000627.1:0-2821 GCA_964583205.1 uncultured Pirellulaceae bacterium
GTTTCACCGTACCGGTTCTGGTGGCCCCCACGATGAATGTCGAGATGTGGAATCAGCCTTCGGTGCAACGAAATATTGAAACGCTGCGGAATGATGGCGTGCAGATTATTGAGCCCGGTTCTGGATGGCTGAGTTGTCGAGTCGAAGGTAAGGGACGGATGGTCGAGCCCGACGACCTGTTTACGGCAGTTGAATCTGCACTTGATGGAAACTAATCGTGGCCAAGATTCTGATTACTTCCGGTCCTACCAGACAATACCTTGATCCGGTTCGTTATTTGACGAACGCCTCCAGCGGGCAGATGGGTAAGGCTCTTGCTGAAGCGGCATTGGAGCAGGGGCATGAAGTCACCATTGTTTCCGGCCCTGTCGCCATCGAGTATCCCGCCGAAGCAGAACTGGTCGCCATCCAAACCACTCAAGAACTCCTGGATGCTTGCCTGGAACGTTTTCCCGAATGCAATGGTGCGATTGGTGCAGCAGCACCTTGCGACTACAAGCCAGTAAGGTTCTCGGAAGAAAAAATCAAAAAGACCGGTGGTCCGTTGATGCTGGAACTGATTGAGACTCAGGATGTCGTGGCGGCGATGGGAGCCAGTAAACGCGAGGATCAATGGTTAGTGGGGTTCGCCCTGGAAACGGACGATGCGCGATTTCGGGCGCTGTCGAAATTGCAGCGCAAGTGTTGTGATCTGGTCGTCCTCAACTGTCCTTCGGCGATTGACTCCAGCGAGAACTCGATCGAGATCATTGACCCAGACGGCGAAATTGTCGTGAATTCAGTGGGGGCCAAATCGGAAGTCGCCCGACAGATTCTGAAGTATGTAGGATCGAACTTGATCGGCTGAGCTGGACCAGGTCGGGGTTTGAATCAGGTACTTGCCAGGATGTGCAGAATGTCTCCATCCTGAACAACGTACTCTTTGTGCTCTTTGCTCATCAGGTTTTGGGCCTTGATTTCGCGCTCACTGCCGACTCGGAACAGGTCTTCGCAGGTCATTCTTTCGGCCCGCACAAATCCTCGAGCCAAATCCGAATGAATCGAGTCTGCTGCCATCTCAGCGGTTGCACCCTGAGGAATCAGCCAGGAACGAACTTCTTTTTCTCCGGCAGTGAAGAACAGCATCTGCCCGGACGCGTCCATGAATTCCAGCAACAACTGGTCTCGATCCATCGGTTCGATTCCCATTTCGTTGCAGAAATCTGCACGCTCTTCGTCGCCCAGTTGCTCAAGTTCCAGTTGCATGGAAATTGCAAATGCAGACGCTTGATAATCCTGACCGATTTCAAGTTTGTCGGGAGCCTGGTCTTCGGCAAGATTCACGACCACTCGTCTGGCCTTTTCTGTGAGCAACTGGAAAGACTTGATAGCTCGAGCTTGTTTGTCGCTCAATTCAAATTCAATCAGTGGCTTGCCGGCTTCCAGGTGCTCGACGATCGGTTCAAGTGCCGTCAGTTCTTCCTGTTCCTGTTCGCGGTTGGGTTTGGGCTTCTTGACAGATTCTCGCAACTTTTCTACTCGATTGGAAACAATCTCCAGATCCGCAAACAACAAATCCTCTTCGAATGACTGCAAATCCTCTTTGGCGTCGGCCCCCAGGTGAGCGCCGACCACAATGATCAAGCAACCAGCTTCACGGAGCGCCGCCAGTTTCGAAGCGTTTCCGTCATGATCGCGACTCAAGCCGGGCGTATCAATAAAATTGATTGAAGCTCTGGTGATTTTCTTTGGCTCATAGATTTCAGCCAATTGGCCCAGCCGCTTGTCTGGCACCACGGCGGTCGCCGACTGGGTCGAATGAGACAGACTGGGGTCGGGTTCAATCCCGGTCAGCCAATGAAACAAGCTGCTTTTTCCCGAACCCTGGTAGCCAACAATTCCGATTTTCATGGTTTCGATTATTCAAGTAATTTGGCGAAAGGGCCAATATAGAACTTGAGCGAATTTTCGGCGAGGTGTGTTTGGGTCCGTCTACTCGGCAGCGGCCGGGTTGGACGAGTCCAGTAGAGCTTCCAGTTCTGAAAGCTGAGTTTCAACGGTGCCGGTTTCGGATGGATTCAAATCGATGCCACCAAAGCGAACTTGATAGAATTTCCCTGTCAGCGAGTCGACCAGTTCCGCGATTTTGCCTCGCTGCGGATTCTCGGAATAATGTTGGGCAACGTGGTTGGCGAATTCCTGTTGCGTCTGGCTGCCGGTTCGGCGGAATTGATGCTTTTGAAGTAATTTCGAATACTTATGGTAAAAATCGATCACAATTGGTTCTTCGGCTGCTTCGCCGGTCACCCATTGAGCCAGTTTGGGAGAGACCAGAGAGAGCGTCTGCCCCAGGAACTTTCGCAGCGAGCTTTGTTTTGCCGCCTTGGCTTTGTCTTCGTCAGACATGCCTCGTCGTTTGCGCCATTTATAAACGCCAAACACAATCAGCAGGAAAGGGGCAATGAAGCGGAACAAATAGTAGACAAAGGATTTAGGATCGTGGAACCTTGAACGGAAACCCTCGGCTTGTTGCATCCACCAGTTCATGTCAAACAAATTCACGATCGATCCGATCAGCGAGTCTTTCCACTTCTCCTCGTTGAGTCCGCTGGAGCCTTCACCGGTCATACCCATCACATAGTCGTTCCAGAGCGACCGAGCAAATCCCAGGGCGTCATTGGCACTGCTTAGCAGCCCTTCGGAATCCAGATCCGAAGCGGGAGTTGGATCCAGTCGCAACCAGATCCCGTTTCTGGATGCCGCTGGCGATCCGGAAGAAATTTCTGGCGGCACGTCTTCCGGTCGGATGTAAGCTTCAACCCAGGCGTGAGAATGTTTCTTT
>CAZOXC010000628.1:0-2803 GCA_964583205.1 uncultured Pirellulaceae bacterium
ATTCAATGTCACATTGGAATCGCATTGAGGCTGGGACGAAAGGGGCCAACTCCGCGCTTGCGAAGATAGAATTCGGCCAACCAGTTCCGGGCTGCCAATTCAGGACGAGGCTTCCAGCGAGCCATCGACCATAAAGACGAAGCTTCTAGCGAGCCATCAACCGCAAATAGGCGTCGGTCAGTCCGTGATCATGGACAAAGTTTGCGTTGGGATTTTGGATGTTCCGCATCGTTATCAGGAACGCCTGTGAAAACGCCAGCTCAAGACGGTCGGTTCCGCCTTCACCATCGGCGATGATATCGCTATGTGCCGGAAAGCTGTCTTGATGCTGAATAAGGAAACTGTCATTTCCCGGACCGCCTCGCAAAAACGAACGATTTGTAATCATGGAATGGTGGAGTTTTAAGCGATCGACTCCGTTCCCTCCCTCAATTCGTAACCGATCTAAAACTCTTATGCCGTGAGCCTCTAGAAAATCGTTTCCGTCATTGCCACGAATCGTGACTCTGCCATCTGTATCTGCGCCGGTCCACAAATAGTCGTTTCCAGCTTCTCCCTCAATCAACACGTTTCGTGAAACGTTCATCAGGGGGTGAAGGATCACCAGATCGTTCCCACTCCCGCATTTGATTTCCACATCCAAGTCGATATCCAAATTTCGCAGGATTCCGTCGAAGGAGTAAGGTGTGCACTTGAGCTCATCGCTTCCACCACCCAGGTCAGCGTAGATGCTGCCGACGTATTCGTTGATAACGACAACTTTATTTTCAGGCTGGTTGATAAACGTATTGCCCAATCCGTTGACCTGAATTCCTCCGGTTCGTGAAGCTCGAATCAGAATCTGGTCACGTGCATTGGAACCGAGGACCATGAGTTCCGATCCGACGACGACCACATCAACAACCCCAGCTTGGGCCGGAATTAAATTGATAAACCCAATGCCGAACGTCAGGAAAATGGAAACTGCGATCCGCATAATCATCCCAGAGGAATAAAGTGAATTTTCTTCCTAACAATGCTACCACCTTGAACAGCCAATTCAAACAAGAATCTGCTTGGAATTACTCAGGGAGGTGTACGAGGAAAATAACGAACGGGTAAAGAATTCCGAACATCTATTTCGCTGCCGCGACCGTTTGTAGACGCGTTTGAATGTTTTGCAGAATTGCTGATTCCAGCGAAATATCGCGACCCATGGGAATCCAGCCTCGTTCGACTTGTTGGAATTCTTCAGGAATTTCGTCGATGTCCAGGGTGTTGTCGTGCCGGGCTGCCGCTCTTCCACTCAATGAAGATTCTTGTGGAACCGGCAGATCTTCCTGTTCTTTATAGACTTTGAGATCGACGAAGTAAGCATTTTCAGTCGGGATGATTCGCACCTTGGCAAACCGCCGAACGGTTTGAAACGTTGCGTGAGCAAGTTCAAAGCCGGGCGTCGAATTTCGTTTCCAGGGTTCGATGGCAGTTCCGCCAATCTCTGGATGAGTTTCGATCCAGCCTTCGGTCAAAATTCCGTCTGCAAGACGAACTCGCTCTTCCCGCTTGATACGAAAGTAGTTGTCCAGTTCGTCAGAAATCTCATCCATCACCAGTGCCCGAGGCAGCATGGGAACCGTCAGCGGATTCTGTACCGGCGCGAAATCTGGAATGATCTGGTCCGGCATCGGTTGTGGGCGCAAATGCCGGCAACCGCTCTGCGTGGTCATACCAAGCAGCAGGCAGCTAAGGATTGTGAGAATAAAGATCTTGTTGATCATCGAATGCACAATTTCGCGCAGGAAAAAAAGACTGCGGAGCATCGAGGATTGTGACGAGTCCCGCAAGATCAACTGGGCTAGCATTGCCAAAGAAACAACGCCACAGTTTGCCGAAAGTTGGTCAATTTTTGGCCAAACTCTCTCTCACTCGTTCAATAATTTTGATTCGCGCTTCTAAGTCTGCGATATCCAGCCCGTCCCAGGTTGAAAATTCGTGGAACTCGACAAGCGGTTCGATGTCAGATTCATCATCTTTTCCGAAAGGCACAACCGATTGAACTACAACATCATGAGGCGTTGAGAGGATTCTGTGGCTGTTCTTAACGACACCATCAAGAATGTCCTGCACAGTCACCAGAGCTTCTTCCAGTGATTTCCCTTCATCGACTTGATCAATCAGAGCCAAGTTGAGAATCATCAAAACTTCCGGTGTCGTGTAGTGACCGAGGAAAGACAGTTTTGTTTGAACTTCCGGCGACTCGAATTCTTCTTCGGCAAATTCCTCCAGCAACTCGGAAGACCGCTCTGCGTACAACTCCATCCAATCGTCAAGCATCCTGATGAATTCTTTGCGAGGGCAGAATTTGAATGCCAGGAACAAAGTCGCATGCCGTCCGTGCTTGTTGCCAGCGGAAAGCGATCTCTCAAATGCCTGACTGACAGTTTCTGCTGCTTCGTCTTTGTCGAGCTTTAAAAGTTCGCCGTAGATTTTTCGCACGCGGACATCATATCGAACGGCCTTGATAACCGAATGAGTTTCGCTGCCGCCGCCCATCATGCCATAGGTGAAAATCACATTGTGATTGCCGTCATCGTGTTTTCCGATTGCATCCAGCAACTCGTAAAGATCACGATCTTTTGTGCTCTGAATTAGATATTCTGCCTGCTCTAAACGACTTCTGTTCACTTGAGAAAAACCCAGGTTCGCACAAAGAGAAATGTACGTAAGCAATGCCAGAATTACAGGAAATCGGATTTTCATTTCAAACGTCCCCGGCTCATCGATAACGATTTTAAATCATAGTTGGGCTCGGTCAGCGATACAC
>CAZOXC010000629.1:0-2795 GCA_964583205.1 uncultured Pirellulaceae bacterium
GTGCGGGTCGGCGTTTGACTGTCGAAAAGCCTTTATACCAGGATGGATTTTTCGCGGCCAAAGAAACGGTAATGATCGTGGGGCCACGCAAAAGGATGCTGCCGAATGTGAGGATCCTGGGTCCCACTCGTTCGCACAGTCAGGTTGAACTTGCTCATACTGACGCAATTTCACTGGGGATCGACGCCCCGGTAAGGCACAGCGGCAATATCGCTGGAACGCCTGGATGTGTTCTGGTTGGACCGGCGGGCGTTGTCGAGCTGTCGCAAGGTGTAATCCGCGCGGCACGGCATGTTCACATGAGTCCAACCGAAGCGGCTCGATACGGTGTCGCGAACAAAGACAATATGAATCTGGAAATCCACTCGCCTTTTTGTACCACCACATTGCACGATGTTCTGGTGCGAGTCGATGACCACGCGAAACTTGAAGTACACCTTGATACCGATGAGGGTAACGCCTGCATGCTGGATTTGGCAACCAGCATCGAACTGGTGCCTCAAGACAACTGCCAATGCAATCATTGAACTAAGTTTTTGTTCACTTTGGAGATCTAAATGAGTGATAGTAATCAGGCTCTTGGCATGATCGAAACCAAGGGCTTTATCGCCCTGGTTGAAGCGACCGATGCCATGATGAAAGCGGCCAACGTCAAATTCGTTGGCTGGGACAAAGTTGGCAGCGGATTGGCCAGCGCATTCGTTTCTGGTGACGTTGCGGCTGTCAAAGCTGCCACCGACGCCGGTGCCGGTGCTGCCAGTCGAGTCGGCGAAGTCGTGAGCGTTCAGGTTATTCCTCGACCGCACGAAGACGTTTCTACCATCATTTCACTTTAACACACCTGGGAAATTCCAAGATGAATTCAGCAATTGGATTAATAGAGACACGTGGTCTGGTGGCTTTGGTTGAAGCAACCGACGCAATGGCCAAAGCCGCAAATGTGGCGGTACTTAAACGAGTTGGTATCGGTGGCGGACTGGTCACGACAGTTGTCCAAGGCGATGTTGGTAGTGTGCGAGCCGCCGTTGAGGCAGGTGCAGACGCTGCTAATCGAGTTGGCGAACTTGTCAGCAGCCATGTGATTCCACGACCTGCAGACGGGTTACTTGAAGCTTTCATTCAAGACTAACTCTCAACCGAGTGAGGTCACGGTGAATGTACTTGTCGCCAATCTGGGATCAACCAGCTTCAAGTTTCGTCTTTATGAGATGGAAACTGAAAGTCAGGTTGCGCGCGGAGCGGTTGAGAATATCGGTGGTGACTCCACGATTACACTGTTTAAAGATGATCGTGAATCAAGCGAATCATTGCCATTGAAGGACCACGCCGGTGCAGTACAAGCTTGCCTGGAAAAGATAGACCTGAACATCGACCATGCAAATCTGGCCATTGGATTCAAAGCAGTCCACGGTGGACTCAAGTCAGGTGTGACTCGAGTCAACGATGATTTGCTGGACGAAATGGAGCGCATTCACTCGACGGCTCCTGCTCACAACCCTGTCTACATTAAAGCGATGAAGGATTTGCGGGAACGATTCCCCAAAATACCTCAAGTCGCTGCGTTTGAAACGGATTTTCACAGCAACGTGCCGGACAGGTTCCGTCGCTATGCGATACCGGCCAGCTGGTCGGACGAACTGGGAATTCAAAAATTTGGATTTCATGGAGCCAGCCATCGTTACATCGCGGAACGGACAGCGGAAGTCGCACCGGAATGCAAACGAGTCATCTCCTGTCACCTGGGAGGTTCCAGCAGTTTATGTGCGATCAAGGACGGGCAGAGTCTTGGCGCCACCATGGGAATGAGCCCACAAACGGGCTTGCCACAGAGTAACCGTTGCGGCGACTTTGATGCGTTTTCCATTCCCGTCATCATGCGTGAAACTGGCCTGTCGTTGGACGAGGTCCTGAATCAACTGGGCTCGCAAAGTGGTTTGCTGGGACTCAGTGGAAAGTCCGGCGACATGCGTGAGTTACAGGAAGCAGCCGGGCAGGGCGATCGCGATTCGCAACTGGCGATTGACGTTTACATTGCCGAAATTCGCCGTCACCTGGGCGGACTGGTCGTTCGACTGGGCGGGATCGACGCAATCGTGTTCACGGGCGGGATTGGCGAGCGTTCGCCAGCCATTCGAGAGAGTGTTTGTGAACAACTTGAGTTCCTTGGAATTCACTTGAGCAAAACCAGGAATCAGAATGTCGAGGGCGAAGCACAAATTCACTGCCCGGATTCGTCGCAAGTACAAATCCGAGTGTTGCCCACGAACGAAGAAATTATCGTTGCCCGCCAAACCGTCGAGTGCTTGAGGAGCAGTTAATGTTTGTAGCAAGAGTAACCGGCTCATTGGTCTCCACGCAAAAAGTGGATTCATTTGTGGGCCACAAATTGATGATCGTCGAACCTTATCGACTCGACAACGAAACTCGAGAAAGTCTGACGACAACCGGAAGAACTTTTGTCGCAGTCGATCTCATCGGTGCCGGCGTCGATGATTACGTTTTAATCACTCAAGGATCAAGCTCGCGGATGACTCCCGAAACCAAAGACTTGCCCGTTGATGCCGTCATCATCGGCGTGGTTGATCAAGTCCATGTGGATCACAACTGCGTTTACCATCGCGAAGAGAATGAAGCATGAGCAACCTACCGCAAAATATCGATGAAAACCTTGTTCGCCAGGTCGTTTCACAGGTCGTTCGGGAAGTCACTTCCGCACAACCGACGAACCACCAGCCACAGGGAACCCACGCCGCCTCGATTCCCACTCCAGTCACTGGTGTAAGATCGGGAATCAA
>CAZOXC010000630.1:0-2793 GCA_964583205.1 uncultured Pirellulaceae bacterium
TTTCATCGCCTTCGATGATAGTTGTGGCGACACCATTATTCAATCGGCGAACGCCTGTTTTGGCTGCAAGAATTGAATCTGGATTAGCGCACAGGTGATTTTTGGCACATGTTGCCCAGCTTGCGGAGACTCAGGCCGAGTAATCGGCGTTGATGCCAACAACCGACAGTTCACTCGGTCGTCAGTTTTTCTTCGGGTGGATTTGTGGCCTAGACCGAGTATTGGAAGTTCTTGACGATCAAGGAATGAGAATCATCAAAATAGAGGTCAAATTCCCGCTCGCTGCGGTTCGGTCCTGCAAAACAAACAATGTTGAAATTGATGGTTTCGCCTGGCTGAATTTCAAAAGGTTCTGACTTTGAACCAAAGTCAATTCGCTGGCCTCAACAAGCGTTATTGCCAACCAGCCGTATCACCCGCTGACTGGAATTGGTAATGGTTGCCGGCAACAGATTTTCGTCAACCTGTAATTGTTCCAGGTCCACTGAATCCGCAAAGGCAATTTCGACCTGGAGGTTGCCCGATGAGTTGAGTTGCTCAAACAAAAAGCCCAGGCCACCGACGATCAACAAACCTGCGCCAACGGCAATCAGAATATTTGATTTCATCTCTGTTTCCCCTTAAAAGCAATTTCGAAATTGGATTCGCTAGTTTGTAGTACCGCCTTCAGGCTAATACTGCTCAATCCAGTGAGCGGCAAGGCGCTAGCCGCCGGTAATGTCAGTAACAAACCGACGGCTAACGCCTTGTCGCTCACAAACCAAGAGAACTCAATTGTTCTTTGGTACCCGACGCTTTCGTACTTGTACTCAGCACAGCGTTATTTGTACTCAATTCGAGTAGGAGTACCGGCCGGCTGAAGCCGGTACTACGAACACGAGATTCGATTCCGTCTAATCGCGATCCACAATTTCGCCGTTGTTCATTGTAGCAAGTGCAGGCAGGATTTCCGAATCGGAATTATAACTGAAAAAATCCACACTACCGTCAGCGAATGCAAAATGTGCTCCACCGCCATGCAGGCTCCAGAAGTGAAACAAATCGCATTGTTCTTTCAGAGAACCCGTCTTGAACTGAAACGGACCGGGATCACAGCTTTCGGCGAATCGCGCACCGTCATTGATTTCACTTGCGCCCAGTAGCATATCGGGCGAGCCGCTAAAATCCTGACCAGAACCCGCGTACCACCAGCCGTACCAGTTGTCACTGCTGGGCGGTCGCTCGCCGATTAACAAAGTCTGTGACAAGCCGTCCCGAATATCACTCGATCGAGTCTGCGAGTTCAGATCAAAAATACCATCATCCGAGCGATAGTCGGTTCCACAGACTCCCACATAGCTGGTCAATCCAACCAGTCGATTTTCGTGAGTCCATTGTGCTTGATTAGCGCGAGGATCACTGGGGCACATATAAACGGGAACCACGGTCTGTGAAGCGGCATGGGGACCAAGCAGTGGATGAATACGGGCCTCGAATTCACTGGCTGAACTTTTGGCCAGATTATCCTGTTCAACAAAGGGCAGCACTTGAGTGAGCCAACTGATACTGGGTCGCTGCGGATGAGCGGGTCCGTTGATTCCTGATGGAAAATGCCGGTGCGCCGACAAGTAATTATGATTGGCGAGCGCAATTTGCCTCAGGTGATTTGCACAAGCCGTCCGGTTCGCCGCGCCACGTACCGCTTGAACCGCCGGCAACAACATCGCCATCAAGATGCCAATAATGGCGATCACGACAAGGAGTTCGACAAGCGTGAAGGCATGACGATTGAATTTGATCACGATTAGCGCTTTCTTTTTGTCTTGCCAAGGATAAATAGACCCAACATGGTAGTTCCAACAGCAAGCAAACCAACGATTAGGTACGATGGCACGGAATTCTGATACTGTGCTGGTTCTTCGAGTTCAAATGCTGAAATACGAAATTCATTGAGTTGAGGTGGCCGCTCGTCCCACTTATCAAAAACTGTTGATTCAGTGAACAACTCCTGCCCGTCTACGATCGTCTTCTGAACTTTCTCGACTAACTTGCATAGTTTTCCATTATCTGAAGTTGAGATTCTTACTAGAGACCTGACTTGTGAATCACCTTCAGCAAAATAGATCTCATAACCTTTCACCATCCAATTGTTTTCCGGATCCAGAATTACTGTTCCGCCATCGCAAGCAATTGGTGCATTCAAAAACGGCACTCGTTCATCAACAGGATGTGGGTATTCAAAGCTAATTTCCAAGTGTTCCCGGCCATCTATCTCAAGTTCCCTGTTTCCCAGAATTTTGAAGTACGGCTTTGCGACCATTTTATTAAATGGTTCGACACCTACCATCAAGAAGTGGCTTTTTACGAGCCATTCATGGCGTTTTAACCATTCATCATAGCCTTGAATTGTTTCATCGCTTTCAACAGACAGATCGTTTAGTCCAATCAAGGCCCATTGTTTTTCAGAATTGCACCGCAATGTAAATGCATAGTCTCCATTGATTCCAACCGCTTCATGTTTGTTTTTGTTGCCCGAAATTGTTTCTTCAATAATTAACCGGTGACGTCCGTTTCTTAGAAACCGGCAATTGTACTGCCTATACACACCCGATTGGTTTTTAGACTCAGTTCTCGAAACGAAAGTTCCAACTTTCAGCTTTGATTCAAGTGTTTGCCAAGCCGCTTCCGATTCTTTCTCAAATCTTGTGAACAAATCGTTAGGTTCTGCACATGCAAAAAATCCAATGCTTGAGCAAGCTAAAGCGCACGCCAAAATGATTCTAAGATTCATGGTATCCCCCTTCGTTATCAAAC
>CAZOXC010000631.1:0-2789 GCA_964583205.1 uncultured Pirellulaceae bacterium
CTCTGACATTCGTAACCGTTGCGGATAAATCGTCATACAGCTTGCCATCGTTAATGAGTTTCGCAAGCGTACCGTCCGGATTGTTCAAAGATTCCGTAAATTCATTGAGCTGGGAAATGATTTGGTTGGCACCATCGAAGCTGGCTTCGATTTGCGAAACCAGTTCCGGACCGCTTTCGCCAAACGCCTCGGTGAAACTCTCGAAATTCTGCAAGTTTTTATCGGCTCGTTCAGCCAGTTGTCGAAAACTGTCCATGGTTTCCCTGACTTCGGAAACCGCCAGTTTGACATCTTTCATAAACTCCGGCGCATCGCGCAGTGAACTGAGAATTGATTCCTTGAACTGTTCATCGCTGGTGATGCCGCGAACGTCGCCCATGATGCCATTGAAGTTATCAATTGCCAATTCAGCCTTAGCCGAGATATTGCGTATGTCCTGAGCAATTTGACCGATATCAAGGTCTTGATCTCCCAACGCATTGTTGAAGCTCTGGGTGATCTCGGCGACGTTGGTGCCGGCAAGTTCGATTGCCCTTCCGGCATCACGAACGGCAGCAATTGCTTCCGGTAATTCTTCAACTGATGCGGTTAGCTTGGAGAAGTCCAGTTCGGTCACTTTGGAGATGAGTTCGACCGGATTCCCTTCGACGATCACACGATCGGGTGAAATCATTGTGCGATCGACGATTTCTTTGCCACGATCGGTATTCTGGCCCGGAACGAAATCGATGACCGAGTCGCCCAGAAACGAGGCCGTACCGATCTTGCAGATTTCGTTTTCATAGAGCTTCTGGTCGCCATCGATCTTCAACGTAAGTCGAACACCCGCATCCATCGTTTCGACGCCACTGACGTGTCCGATTCGAATCCCGTGTTTGCGAACCGGTGTGTTTTTGGTGACACCGGGCGCCGTTGTGGGTTCAAGGAAAACCGTATAGGGCGATTTGAATACCCAATCGATATCACCTGAAAACAGGATCAGGATCCCTGTGACCAGTAGTCCGCAAATGACTACCGCACCAACTCGAAATTGAATTACACGATCTTCCATAGTAGTTTCCTGTTGATCAGGATTCCTTTGACTCTAACCGGTTGAGCGCATTTCCATTAGTCGTTCGCCAGCTTCACCGTTAACGAATTGGCGAACTCGACGGTCTCGGCAATCCTGCATTTCATCAGGATGCCCATCAAAAATTACTTGCGACTCACCACCTTCCAGGCGGCGAATCGGGTATAGCATCACCACACGATCAGCGACTTTTCTGGCTGTGTTCATGTCGTGGGTGACCACGATACTGGTAACCGGGTTACGACGACGAGTCCGAATGATTAACTCGTTGATGACATCACTCATGATCGGATCCAGTCCGGTCGTGGGTTCGTCATACATGATTAACTCGGGATCCATGATCAAGGCTCTTGCCAAACCGACTCGTTTACGCATTCCACCTGACAACTCGGCCGGCTTTTTTAAAATCACTTCGTCAGGCAAACCGACTTCAGCAAGCCTCGCCAAAACCAGCTCGCGAATTCGATTGGGATTGTGGTTGCCTTGTTGTCTCAACGGAAATGCCACGTTTTGAGCGATGGTCATACTGTCGAACAGCGCTGCGTTTTGAAACACGAATCCAAATCGCAGCCGCAATCGACTGATTTGTTGGTCATTCAAGTCCCGTAGGTTGAGTCCATCAAACGTAATGCTGCCACGCGTTGGGCTAATCAGGCCGATAATGGTTTTCATCAATACGGTTTTCCCGCAGCCGCTCTCGCCCAATAACACCAGAGTCTGGCCCGCTGGGATTTTCAAGTTGATTTTGCGCAGCACGACCTGGTCACCGAATCTCACACCGAGATTCTGGATATCAACAAGCGGTTCCTGTTCTTCCAGCAATGTCTCAATCATCAGAACAGTTGTGCACCTTCAGGAAACAGAACGAAATACAGAGAATCCAACCCGATTCCCAGAAATAAATCCAACACCAGGATAGTAACAAACGAGTAGACAAATGAAGCTGTTGAAGCTTTTCCAACACCTTCGGCTCCCGGGCTGCAGTTGAAGCCTTGATAACAACTGACCATAGCGATTGCCGCGCCAAAGAACAAACTTTTGAATATACCCACGAACAAATCAAACCAGCCCACAAACGCTGCACTGTTTGCCCAATAATAGTGCCGGTCGATGCCAAAGACGAGGTTGCTATAGAAGTATCCGCCGGCAACCCCCATAAAATCTGCCATCACCGTCAACGTAGGAATCATAAACAGACAGGCGAGAAACCGGGGAACCACCAGATAGCGGATCGGATTTGCTCCCATCGCTGCCAAGGCGTCGATCTGTTCGGTAACCCGCATCGTTCCAAGTTCCGCAGCCATTGCACTACCGACTCGGCCAGCCAGCATCGTTGCGGCCAGAACAGGACCCAGTTCACGCACCAGTGTCATATTTATCACGGCGCCCAAACGAGTTTCCAGTCCCAGTTGCCGAAACTGGAAGTAACTCTGGACAGCCAGAACCATTCCGATGAATGTTCCAGTCAATGCGACAACTGGCAGGCTCAACACACCCACTTGGTAAAAATTGGGAAACAACGTTTCTTTCTTGGGAAGCCGAGTAAGCATCCAAACCAATGTCCGCCAACAGAACAGTGCAAAGTCTCCAACGGCCACGATGGCCTGAATCACCACACGTCCCCAGTCAGCTACCCAGTTGTACAGGGCGCTGAGCGGAGCAAAGCGATGGCGACGAGGACGGCTGGAAATGTCTGCAGACATTGGGGACTAATGTTGGC
>CAZOXC010000632.1:0-2782 GCA_964583205.1 uncultured Pirellulaceae bacterium
CGCACAGAATCTCAAATGGTTTGGTCTAATTTGATAGTTTTGAAAGGCCCTCTAGCTGCCGGTCCTCGATCCATTCGAATTCATATTCCGAATTGATTTTCTGAACGTTACATTCGATGGTCGACACCCAGTCTTCAAAACTTTCGGTGTCAACGACAAATGAGATGTTTGCTCGATACATCCCTGGCTGAATATTCCACCAAATTTGCTTGGACGTTTGAGGAATTTGCAATTGCTGAATTTCACTCGGAATGTCATCAATTGCTTCTAAGACCTCGGCGTCGGCCGCAGCTCCCTCAATCACATGCGTTTCAACGTCGATAAAAGCCAATATCCCAAATACCAACAGGCCCACACAAACGAACAATAGCCCAGCTACAAAAAACAGATTTCGTTTTTTATTCATAAAGCAACCTATTCCAAATAGTCACCACGGCAAATGCAACCATCATTTTTTTGCCTTCCTGAATCTGCCTTTGCAATCGTATTCTTTGATGGCCATGGGTTCATTCTGGGTGTTTACGAACCAGCCCAAGCCCCCTAATCGTCAATGATCCATGGCAACTGCTTTTCATTTTTCCACATGATGACAAATCACCGTTCAGCACGTTCTGCTTTTTGTTTGACTTGAGCCACAAAATTGGGCAAAAATATTGGACATGACTTTTGGTTCGTGGCTATTAGCTTTTCTTCGAGATGAATGTGACACATGTAAAGATTTTGAGAAGACAGTAAACGAATTATCGGCGCCGAAGTTTTCTTCCTTCTGGAAAGACCGTCATTTAAATGCTACCTCGATTCAGGACAGTAACAAACATTGGAGGGCAAGGAAGCAATCAAACGATTCTGGGTAATTTCCTGGCGAACAAATGGAGGTCAGCCGTATCCAAATTAAGACAATTGAAACTCACAATAAGTGGCAACACGAAACTCATCTGATACAATTTGTGATTTAACATCTTTTCCTTTCTACTCATCGCAATGTAATGGGCTGGCAATTTCGCAAAACATATAAGATCGGCCCCTTCCGAGTTACGATCAGCAAGACGGGGATTTCGTTTTCCATAGGCGGAAGAGGATTTCGAACTGGCGTCAACACTAAAGGTAGAAGGTATTCGTCAGTGAGCATTCCCGGTACTGGTTGGCGATATCAGAAGAAACACAAAAAAAGCATATGAGCAAACTTCCAAACATAGTTTTTGTCCGAACCGTTAGAACCGCTTCATCAGAACGGTTTTTGGTTCAGGATATTGAAAAACCCGACGTGGATATCGCAGCCATCGACGTGCATTACTTAGACAATCAGGTTGTGACAGCGACAGTTATCGTCTTGATTAGTGAATATTCAAGCGAAGTGTTCGTCAATTCGCTGATTGAGACCGTAGACACCAGGCTACTGCCAATGGCTTGTTTAAACGATGGAGATTTGAGTTTTACGGTGGTTGAAGGGCAAGTTATTGGTCAGTTCACGAATAAACAGCATCCGGCAATGCAATGAAGAGTGAATTCGAGAGACCGGCGTCAAAGGAAGCAATTGCGAAATGTTGGTGCAGCAAAACCAGAAAAAAATTTGGCATCGTTGTTGTTTCAGACACAGGTGAACTCTGGGTCGTTCAGCATTCGTTTCTTTGCTCCGACCACTACGTTGACAAAACGGCAGAAGCCAAAGTAAAGATTGGCCAAGTGGATATCTCAGATCACTACAATGGATGTAAACACTGCAGGAACAACGACCTTGTTCAATGCGGCGATTGCAAAGAATACAGCTGCTATCGGTCTGGTGGCATTTCGCCAATTAAGACCGTGCGGTGTGGCAACTGTGGAATGAAGGGCGTCATTTCTGGCTTTGCAAAATCAATGAATATTTCGGGCGACTAACAAACACGATTGGAGAATAACTATGGAACAAAGACCATTTGGTGAAGGCATTGTTGATGACCAACCAGCTTTTGGTACGAATGATTTTGCCGAAAACCCAGAACCTCGCGTGCCATGTACATTGATTCTTGATATATCAAGCTCAATGGCTGGTGACCCCATCAAGCAGTTAAATGACGGATTGATTTGCTATATGGACGAATTGACAGCCGACTCACTGGCGTCAAAACGAGTAGAAGTTTCGGTCATCACTTTTGGTTCAGAAGTAAAAACTGCTGTTGATTTTACGACTTCGCAGAACTTCTTTCCTCCGACGTTGGAAGCTAACGGCATGACCTATATGGGGCAGGCCGTAAACCAAGCAATCGACGCCTTGGAAGCAAGAAAACAGGAGTATAAGAACGCTGGAATTTCGTACTACCGCCCATGGATGTTTCTTATTACCGATGGGGCACCCAATGATGCAAATTGGGAAGCGGCTGCGCAACGTGCAGTGGAAGGCGATAAGGCGAAATCGTTTTCAATGTTTTGTGTAGGCGTCGAAGGTGCTGATTTTGATACCCTCACGAAGTTCTGCACGCGCGAACCTTTGAAACTCAAAGGGCTTCGTTTTCGTGATTTATTCCTTTGGTTGTCTAGTTCGCAACAATCGGTTTCCCGTTCTACTCCGGGCGATGAAGTACCGCTCGAGAATCCGACAACTCCTGATGGCTGGGCATCAATTGTATGACCCAGAATCAAAGCAAGTGGAAAACAGTTTTTGATTCTGTCAAAGGCACTTCACACGAAACCAACGACCAACCTTGCCAAGATTGTTGTCGTGTCATAACACAATCTTCGACGAATGGAGACGTGTTGATAGCAGTGTGCGCCGATGGTGCGGGCAGTGCTGAGCATTCAGATC
>CAZOXC010000633.1:0-2778 GCA_964583205.1 uncultured Pirellulaceae bacterium
ACTCAATTTGATCGACACGCCGGGGCATGTTGACTTCCACTATGAAGTTTCCCGCTCTCTGGCCTGTTGCGAAGGCGCGCTGTTGCTGGTTGACGCCGCGCAGGGAATCGAAGCTCAAACGGTTGCCAACGCCTACGCCGCGATTGAACAGGATCTGCACATTATTCCTGTGATCAACAAAATCGACTTGCAGAATCAACGTGCTGATGAGGTCGCTTTTGAAATGGAGCAAGTTCTGGGGGTGGCTCAGGAAGACATCGTCCGCTGCAGCGCCAAAGCCGGCATCGGAATTGAAGAATTGATGAAGGCCATCATTGAAAAGATTCCTCCACCGTCTGCGGATCGCGAGGCTGATTTGCAAGCGATGATTTTTGATTCGCATTATGACGAGTACCGGGGAGCCGTGACTTACACTCGTCTGGTGAACGGCGAGATCAACAAAGGTCAGAAAATTGAATTCAAGAGTGCCGGTAAAGTTTTCGAAGTGCAGGAGCTGGGGCAGTTTCAGCCCAAGCAAACCGCCAAGGAAAAACTGGCGGCCGGTCAAGTCGGATACTTGATCTGTAATATCAAGTCGCTTGATGAAGTGCATATCGGTGACACGATTATCAAGCCCGGTTCTGATGCGGAATCACTTTCCGGATACGAAGAACCCAAACGAATGGTTTATTGCGGACTCTACCCTTCGGACGGGCAGGATTTTTCCGAATTGCGCGACGCATTGACCAAGTTGCAAATTAACGACCCCAGTTTCGAGTTCTCGCCTGAATCCAGCGATGCATTGGGTTTCGGTTTTCGCTGCGGCTTTCTGGGTCTGTTGCATATGGAAATTATTCAACAGCGTTTGGAGCAGGAAGCCGATATCGATCTGGTTCAGACGGCCCCCAATGTTACCTATGAAATTGTGACTCGAGGTGGCGAGACCAAAACGATTCATCGGCCGCAGGAAGTACCCGATTCCGGTGACATCGAAGAATTTCGACAGCCGATCGTCCGGGTGAATTTGATTCAACCGGAGAACTTTCTGGGTGCAGTTATGAAACTGTGCCAGGAGCGACGCGGAGTTCAAATTAACCAGGAGTACCTTTCTAAAACGCGAGTGATGATTTCCTATGAAATGCCGCTGGCCGAAGTGATCTATGACTTGCATGACAAGTTAAAAAGTGTGACTCGAGGCTATGGCACCATGGACTACGAATTGATCGGCTACGAACAAGCCGATCTGGTGCGAGTCGACATTATGGTCAACGGGAAACGAGTCGATGCGTTAAGTTTGATTTGCAACCGGGGCGATTCTGAACGCCGTGGCCGAGCAGTCGTGAAGAAACTCAAAGAAGAAATTAGCCGCCACATGTTCGAAGTGGCCGTACAAGCCGCCATCGGGACTCGAGTCATCGCTCGGGAAACCGTCAGGGCGCTGCGCAAAAATGTAACGGCCAAGTGTTATGGTGGTGACATATCGCGGAAAAGAAAACTTTGGGCGAAGCAGAAGGAAGGTAAGAAACGCATGAAATCCATCGGTTCGGTGGATATTCCGCAAAAGGCGTTCATGGCCGTTCTGCACAAAGGCGACGAGAAGAGCTAGTTTGTCCGCTTGCTTCTTCAATAAACGCGTTGACTCGGCGAATATACTGGCGACAATCTCAACTGCTCTATTGAGTGATTGTTGAATTCTTTCCGGGGTTTGCCATGAGTATTGGCCGCAAAAAATTTCTGAGTCCATTATCACAGCATCTGCTGTTTCTGAGTGGAATGCTTGTGTTGGCAAGTGCTGCACTTGTGCCTGGCTGTGCAAGCAAAACAGTTGAATCCAGTCGACCTGAGATCACCGAAGAAGTCGAAAAACTTGTGGAGCAACTGAAGTCGGAAGATCCTGAGCAACGCACGCAGGCGGCGATCGCGCTGGTTGACCACCCTGCTCAGGCCGCAAATTTCGTGCAGCCTCTTGTCAGTTTACTGTTCGATGAAAAGTACAATCCGAAGCTGGCTGCTTCAATGGTATTCCAGGAATTGGGTGCCGAATCGGTTGACTCGATATTGGAACTGCTGAGATCCGGTGATTTAACAAACTACAAACGAGCCTGCGAAGCCATCTACAGCATGGGCAAGGAAGCGGAACCCCTGATTCCCGAACTCGTGATTGGGATGAATTCAAGTGAACCGAAAATGCGCCAGGCGGCAACTTATGCGATGATTCCGATGGAGGAGTTGGCGGTTCCGCATCTCGACAAGATCGTTGACATGCTGGACGAAAAAGACTTTCGAACTCATGTGTTTGCCTGCCGCGCAATCATCGGAATGGGCCCCTTGGCGAAAGACGCAGCACCCAGACTTGTCGAGTTGGCCGATGACGGCGTGTTGTCCAGCCGGAGTTATTCGTACTGGGCGCTGGGAGCGATCGGGCCAGTCGAAGGCGTGGATACGATCGAACTATTAGTTACAAAACTTGATGCCACCATGCAGCCCGAGCGAGATCGAGCTCTCAGGGGGCTGGGGTTGATGGGTGCCGATGCAAAAGCCGCTACGGAGAAAGTGCGTGCCCTGGCGTCCGACGAGCGTGGCAATGTGGAACCGGTCGCCGCTTTGTGCTTGTGGCAAATCACCGGTGAAGCTGAAGAGTCTGTCGAATTGCTGCTGAATCTTACCGAAAATATGACGCACCAGTTTACGGCCCTGGAGTGTCTGGTCCAAATGGGCGAGGACGTGAAAAGCGGCGAAGCGTTTTTTATCGAGCAGCTGGATAACCACGACGAGTCGATTCGTGAAGTGGCCATCAAG
>CAZOXC010000634.1:0-2777 GCA_964583205.1 uncultured Pirellulaceae bacterium
GATCGCGATTCGCATGGAAACCGATCCCACCAGCGACATGCTCGCGACAACAAGATTCCCAGCTATGGCGGTTATCGCAAAGTAGGAATCCTGGTCATCATGCTGTTCGGCATCATCTATGCCATGATCGAAGCTGGCAAACCAGAGAATTGGGCTTGGATGGGATTCGATGATCCGGCTGCTCAAACGGATCAGAAAGACCAGACAAGTGGCGATGAAATTTCCATCGAAGGATTTGAAGGTCAGGTTTATGACGTCACCGGTCCTCGTGAGCCCCTGGATAGTTCGACTGTCAAATTCGGCGAGCAGGAATCCACTGGAGACGAATCCACTGGAAACGAAACCACTGAAGAAAATTCGACTGCATTGAATACGGATCAATCTGGTCAGGCTAATGAAGGTGCTGCGGAAGAATGGCAGAACTTCGATTTGACCGCGGCCAACCGAAAAGAGTTTTGGCGACAGGTCTTCCGTCGATTGGATCGAAAAGAACGCTTGACCTTCTACGAGCTTGTCCAGGCTGCCGCCAACCAGCAGGAATTTGAGCAGGACGAAAGTATTGCCTTGACGATCAAAAAGATCGGCCTGCTACGGAGGAGTTATCACGCAAAGATGCTGGAAGCGATGGTCACGATTTCGGATCAACAAGCCGCTCAGCAAATCAGTTACAGCGAGCTGCTGTTTGAGTTGCAACAGGCCTGGCAGCACGATATTGAGCCGACGTTGGATGTGTTGTTGAACAATGAAACGTTGAGTGAAGAGCAACAATCGCAGGCGGAATGGCTGGCCGCCATGTTGCAGAATACGGCGCTGGAAGAAATCAAAGACAGCACTTCCGGTATCCGCGATGTCGAATTACCGGCTTGGAGCGAAGTGACTCGCCGCCTTTCGGCTGCAACTTCCGGGCAGTTGGCGGAGGACTCGGTCGGTAAAGTCGAAATGAATCAGTTGATGGGACAAACTTCTCACTATCGCAACAAAGTGGTCTCGATTTCCGGGCAGTTGCTGTTGGTTCGAAAAATCAAGCTACAGCATCGAATCGCGGAGGCCAATGAAGTTTTTGAAATGTGGATCGCGCCGCTTGGCAAGTCCGTGTTTCCCTTCTGTGTCTATGCGCTGGAATTGCCAGAGAACTACGACCAGGTTGGAACTCGAACGGAGCGAGTAAGTATGCCGGTCGATGTGGATGGCGTGATGTTCAAAAAAATGTTTTACACAACCGAAGATGGTGAAGTGAACGAGTGCCCCTTGATTCTGGCCAAAGTGCCCACGATTCATTACGAACCTGTTCAAGTGGCCGAAAGCACGAACCTTCCAGTGTGGGTCGTTGCGACTGTTGCTTCGTTGTGTTGCCTGATCGCTATCGGAATTTCAGTGGTCGTTTTTCGAAATTCGGCCGGCCGTCGCAAGTTCCCCGGTCGCGTTCGAAAGGATGTGGACCAGTCGCTACAGGAGCTGGAAGAAAATCCGTCGGTTGAAACGGTTCAGGAACGACTACGAAAGCTGAGTGAATGATCGAGCGGTTGATTTTCAGGATGATGTTATTGCCGGTGGCGTCGATCATGGTCATCGCTGGCGGAATCGCCAATGGCGCCCAGCAGGAACGCCGGCCCATGGATTTGATTCCCGGCTGGACTGACGAGTCGCTGGAAGGGTTCGTGGCTGAAGATATATGGCCCAGTCGACATCCTCTGCTCATCAACCTGGTTGCTCGATTGCGCAATATTTCTGCCAGCAGCGTCGAGCGTTATCTGGTTTCCACAGCCGATCTGGAAATTGATCGAGAACTATTGAGCGATGATGCCTGGCACGGATACTTTTTCGATCTGCAAGGCAACGCGATCTCCGTGCAACAAATCAAGTTGGACAAGGAACTTGCGGAACGAGTCGGTTTGGACAGACTGTTGTTGACGACGGTCGAGTTGGCAAGCGGGATCAAATGCCAGGTCGTCAGCGACCGGGTTCCCGAGATCTGGGAAACCAAACCCAATTCGCTGAACGAGTTTATACGTTGTCCTGGATTGCTGCTGAAAACACTGGATGATGGACGGCCGGTGTTTATTACGGAACGACTTGGCTGGTTTCCCAAACAAGTAAGTCAGTCGCTGGGCGTCAGCGACAGTCATGTTTGGCTGTCCAATCATGGTGTCGACTTGTCGTTGCTGGATTTGCTTGAGATGAAATCGGTGCAGCCCATCAATCGCCAGGAAACCGAGTTGTTTTTGCAGATGCTTTCGACAGTTTCCAATGTGGATTCTGTTACGCCTCAAGCTCTGGAGCAGCAAGTCGTTGGTTGGCTTGAAGCTCCGCCCGAACATGTGGGCAAGTTTTATCGAATTGACGGTCACGTTCGGCGAGTCACCCGGGTGGCAGTTGAAGATCCGGCACTGCGGCAACGATACGACCTCGAAAGCTACTTTCAACTTGATGTTTTCATCGAGCATCCGGACCTGGTGGTCAATATTGTTGATGAACAAGGTAAGCCGGTACTGGACAATGATGGTTACCCTGTCACGTACAAGGGGCAGTATTCCGTAATGGTATTCTGTGATCAGTTGCCGGATGAACTGAAGCTTGGCAACGAACTGTCGCAGAATGTGAATCTGGAAGTTTCGATTGGCTGTTTTTATCTCAAGACGATTCGGCACAAGAACTTTCGCAGCCGCACGGCCCAGGGAGAGTATTGGAAAGACACGCCGATGTTGGTTGGATTTCCGCCGCTGAAGGCGAAGTTGATTCCGGGGCCCACCTGGCCTTACACCCTGGGCGTGGTTTTG
>CAZOXC010000635.1:0-2772 GCA_964583205.1 uncultured Pirellulaceae bacterium
GGTGATTGTATTCATCGTTCTGCAGCACCGGAACGAAAAAAAACGCACCGGGTCGCTAACCGAAATGGCCACCGAGCTGGGGCTGAATTTCCAACCACAGGGTGACGGCGACCTGCATTCCAGAATTGGTCGGTTCGGACTGTTCAACCGAGGTCGCGCAAGGAAGATGAAGAATGTTCTGACCGGCGAGACCGATGAAGTCCGCCTGGCGATCTTCGATTACAAGTACACAACCGGATCCGGGAAGAACTCGCACACCTATCTGCAAACGGTTGCCTCGATTGAATCTGAAAGTTTGCAGATTCCTCAATTCACCATGCGGCCGGAAGGACTGTTTGATGCAGTCGGCGGGGTGTTGGGTTTTCAGGATATTGATTTTGACCACCATCCTGAATATTCCAAGGCATTCGTGTTGAAGTCTGAGCAGGAAGAGATGGTACGCGAATTTTTCGACACGCCGATCCTCGATTTCTTCGCCGGCAAAAAGGGGATTTGCGTCGAAGGTTTACCCGGGAAAATGATCTTTTATCGAGGCAGTAAACGCGTCAAGCCGGAGAATTTCAAAGAGCTGCTGGCCGATGCCTACGAAATCTATGGCCTGTTCGTCGACCGGGGCCAGCGCGGAAACTAAACGGCAATCTCCGGCCCATTCTAATTCGGGTCGAATTTCCGGCTGATCCAAACTAAATTGTGGGTTACTCGAACAGAGTAGGGGACTCGATCCCCCGGTTTCCACACTCTATCCATCGGTTGGCTATGCTTCGCATTCAAACTATCTGCCTGGTCATTCTGACATTGATTGCCAGCGGATTTGCCTTGCACTATCTGCAGTCGGTTCTCCTGCCATTCGTGGTTGCCTTCTTTGTTGTGTCCGGTTGTCGACCGATCCTTAATTATCTCGAGAACCGATTTGGACTGAACTGGGTTCTTTCCTTTGCCGTGACCTTTGGGATCGGCCTGGTCTTGCTGGTCTGCTTTTCCATTTTGGCCTGGGCTTCAATTAATGATTTGTCAGACAACTTTCCCAGATACCAGCAGCAGATCGAAAAGATGACCGATCGAGTCGGCTCGATGTTCGCCAAAGCCGAACCGCAGCCAACAGATCAAGACGAAGAGAATCCGGCAGACGATTCGGAAAGTACTCTGGATCCGAATCCGTCAGATAACAGTAACGACTCCGATACAGGTTCCAGCGAACCGGAAAATACAGATCCTGAAAATGCTGAGTCTGGCAACGACGATGCCGGTAGCGAAGATGCGGGCACCGCAGAAACTGGCAACGCAGAAGCTGAAAACACAAATCAAGAGCAGCAGGACCTTGCTGCGGATTCCGATGCCCAGCAGGATTTGACCGTCAACACTCCACCCGAAAAATCGGTGGAGCAGTTGTTCAAGGAGTTTATGGAAATTGAGCGAGCACGAGCCAACCAGCCTTTGCTGATCAATCCGATCCCCAGAACGGACTCCAACATCTTTTTGGATCCGCGCGGTGCGATGCAACAGATGTTAAAGTCGATTGGCGATTACCTGCAGAGTTTTATCCTGGGCATTGCCGGAGCGTTAACCGGATTGTTGTCGAGCGCGGTCCTGGTGTTGATTTATGTATTCTTCCTGTTGCTGGGAAGAGCCGAGTCCACAAAAACTCGAGCTCCCATCGTCAAGGCGATCGATGATCAGATTCGCAAGTACATTGTGATGAAAACCGTGATCTCGATGTTGACTGGAATCGCGACCTGGATTGTGTTGGCCAGTTTCAATGTCCCGCTGGCAATTGTGTTTGGCTTGTTAACCTTTTTGATCAACTACATCCCCAACATCGGACCGATCATCATTAGCTTATTGCCGGTACCCTTCCTGTTTCTGGGTGATATGAATCCCTGGGTTGGCCTATTGGTGTTTGTGCTGGTGGCCACCATTCAGTTTGTGAGTGGCAACGTCATTGAAACTCGGCTGATGGGCAAGTCCTTTGATGTGAACCCGGTGATTCTCCTGCTGAGCCTGATGTTCTTTGGCTTGATCTGGGGAATTCCCGGCATGTTTCTGGCAACGCCGATCGTTTCGGTCATCAAGATCGTCCTGCAGTCTCGAGAGACCACCAAACCGTTTGCCGATCTCCTGGCTGGGCGCTGGAACGGTGAAGGCTTTGGCGGCACACAAGTCTGAACCGGTCGAAATCAAACAGCGTTGGACAACTACCGGTCATCCGTTCGAGAATTCAACCGGAGCTCTGAATAGTCGTCCCCATTGATACTGCGAACGACCGAACGCATCCATTCCTCAAGCTCCGATTTCATTTGTCCAAGTCGTTCGGCATGGGCAGCGTCTTGAGAAAGATCTTTAGCTTCCATCGGATCGTCCAGCAAATTATAGAGTTCGAATTGTTGTCCGTTGATCCGATGCAATTTCCAGGGCCAGTCGTTTAAGGCAGCATGGCCGTTCGTTGTGTCTTCGGGAAACTGTGGAAACTCAGCCACGTCTTTCTGCATACGGTGGGCATTGTGAGGCAGCGTTGCGGCGGCTTGTTGCTGAACCATGATCGCTTTCTGGATGCGGTCACTCCAGGTTGCCTGGCCTGTCTGGAAGTTGTGCCAAAAAGCCATTGGCTTGCTACGTTGCTGGAGCTGGCCCGAAAAAATCTGACTGACATCGATTCCATCCAGCAGGTGCGGTGCATCCAGACTGATCCCGGCCATCGACATCAATGTCGGATACATATCGCAAGTCCAGGACGGAACCTCGCTGCGTCCCTGCAATTCGCGATCGGGCCACTGC
>CAZOXC010000636.1:0-2772 GCA_964583205.1 uncultured Pirellulaceae bacterium
AGAATATAGAATGTCGCCATCGCGCAGTCCGCATTTATAAGCCTTCCCTTCGGAATCCAGATCGTAGATCAAGATTCCTTGATCTTCGGCCAATCCGATGTGCGATTTGATATAGCTATCCAAGGGGCGCGCATTCAACCCCAGCTGTTGCCAATGGGAATCGTTTAGTTGACTGTGAACCAGCCTCCAGAGTGGAACCACGTTGAGTTTAATTTCAGACTCTTCAAGTAATGGTTCAAATTGAATTGTTGACCAGCGGCCGGTCGTCTCATCAAAAGTCATCATTGACTGATCGGTGGCGTTATCCGGATCATTTTCTTGACCATGCGCATTTTCAAGGTTGAGTCCAACCAGTAAAAGCGGAAATACAACCAGGCAGTGTTTGAACAATGCGAGTGTCGAGTAGGTGGCGTTGGTAGTTGTGGCGTTGCTAATCATCGTGTGTTCCTGATCTAGTCAAAAGTGAGTCTGCTCTAAAAAACGGATTTGCCAACGTACTGGTAACCCAGCACGTCAACTGGAAACACGGTGTTGCTTCCATCTTTCTGGTTCACGGATAAGAACTGTCGCCGAGGTGTCACTCGGTACCCGGACTGCGACATCTTGCGAGTCAATTCGCGAGGCACTTGTGGCGGCGGCAATTCAAAATATTGTCTCGCCAGAGTCTCGCTCGTGATCACTGGCACAAACACTGCCTGGTCGTCAATGCTGGTGGAAACCAATGCCAGAATCTGGCTGTCGGTGACGCCCGACGATTCCAGGGCAACTTGAATCGCAATGCTGTTTTTCGGGCCTGGTTGCTGTTCGTCTCGATTCTCGTTCAATTGTTCAGTCGAGTTGTTTTCGGATACTTCTACGTTGCTGGCAGAATCCGCTGGGCTAAAAGCTTTGGTGGCAAACCCGGCACAGAACATCACAGCCGCCAACGACACCGCAAGCCCGATTTTCCTCAGCCAGCTTGACCGACTGATACTGCCTCGAGGATTCTTCGCGATGACGTTCTTGTCCAGTTGAGAGGGACTCGCTTGAGGATCCGGCAGGTAGCCGTTGAGTGAATTGCTGATTGCCTGACGTTCCAATAAGGCCAGCGCACAACGTTTCCATTCGGCCGGATCTGCGTCCAAGCGAGCAAACAAATCGTCGCGTTCGGAAGATTCCATCTCGCCTTCGGCCAGCCAGTCAAGTTCAGCTTGTGAAATGTTACTCATGGTTTTTCCAGTGATCACTTGTGTTCATTAGTTCCTGCCGCAGGTTTTTTCGGGCTCTCAATAACCTGGATTTGATCGCCGAGCGACTGCCGCCCAGGCGATCGGCGATTTCCTGGCAGCTCCACTCTTCGGTGTACTTCAATAACAGGATCTCGCAATCGGCTTTGTTGAGTTTGCGAAGTGCCAGGTGCACCAATTCTGCCTGTTCGCTTGCCAGCAAGATCGCCAGCGGGTTGCTGGACTCGCATTGTGGAGAGGTTGCCGTTTGTTGATCCGCGTAGTTCGAGTGTTTGGTGTCCTGCCTTGCCAGCTTGCGGCGATACAAGATGGCTTGCCGCAGCGCAACTCGATACAACCAGCGACTGCAAGACTGACTCTCCGTCGGGCAGGTGCCCTTGGAAGCTGCCAGTGCTGTTTCCTGCAACACTTCATCGACTGCGTCCTGATTGCGCAATCTGGCAAAGATGACTTTGCTAAGCCAGCTTTGATGATCCACCAGCGGGCCTGGCCAAAGTGGATCGAGCTTCAGTTTGCCAGTAGTTTCCATTCAGGTTTCGCGAGCAGAATTGTGCGGCTTGAAATTTTGGATTGATATCCAAGGGCCTTCTGTAAGGGATATTGCCGCTGATTGGTTGTGGTTGCGTAAATTCTGGCGAAATCCCGGGCTAATTTCAAAGATAATAGGCTCGAACCAAAGGCAGGCAAATGACACAATAAAAGCAAAGAGAATTTGCCCGGTTAATGATATGTCTGAAAAGAGTTTTGCGATTGATCGAAAAAAGGAAAACCGATTCGGCGTTCGTGTGCTGTGCCGGCAAACCGCAGTCTGCTTCTGCTTCTGGCTGTTTCCTCTAGTCTGCACGATTCCTGCTTATTCACAGGATGATCAACAAGCGGAAGAACAGATAACCGAGTTGGCTAGGAAAACCTGGGCTTCAGTCGTTCAGCCGATCATTGAAAACAACTGTCTGGATTGTCACATGGGTGATGATGCCGAGGGCAGTTTGGATTTGGACTCTTTCCAGGATCTGGAAGATGTTGTCGAGCAGCGGAGGCTGTGGAGCAAGATCGGTAACCGAGTGCGAGACGGTCAAATGCCGCCACCCGAGGCGGACGAAATGTCGCAAGGCGATCGCGACGAACTGCTGACATGGATCGATCAAGTGTTGCCCCAGGTTCCTTGTCAGCATCCGCATCATGCCGGTCCTGTTACCATTCGTCGACTGACACGCTACGAGTACGCCAATACTATTCGCGAGCTTCTGCAGGTCGAGTACCCGTTCTCAAACAAATTTCCGGCTGACGAAGTTGGTTACGGATTCGATAACATCGGCGACGTGCTTTCAGTTTCGCCGTTGCTGATGGAAAAGTACCTTTCGGCTGCCGAGGAAATTTCTGAACTTGTCATTACTGATCCTCGATCGGAACTGATCGATCAAACGATTGCTCTGGATAAATTCAATTTGCCTCGCGGTGTTCGCAAGCGACGCAACTATTTGTTGATGACGGTGAGTGCCACGGCGACGACCGATGTGACGGTTGCAGTTGCCGGACAATATAAAAT
>CAZOXC010000637.1:0-2769 GCA_964583205.1 uncultured Pirellulaceae bacterium
AGGAAAAACTGGACGAGATCGAACAGCTTGTGCGTGCGCGTTCCAGAAACCCGTATACCGTTCATCAAGTCGCTGACTTCATGCAAGTCGCTCCGCTTTTGAAACTTTATCGACTGGTCGATGGTCAGATTGAAGTCAACCAGAAAAAAGCCAACGAATTTACTGCCAAAGAACGGTTGATGCTCCCTGATTTTGACATCGACGAATTGTCGATCACTCCGCGAGCCCTTGGGGCTGACGAAGTTTTGCAGCGGTACTCAAAGCACTTTCAAGTTGCCGTTCGCCCTCAGGAAAAGAAACCAGCCAACCTGATAGCGGCGGCGTTCAACATCCATCATGGTGGCAAACACGAAACGGTTGAAGAAGATGGCTGGGATTCTCGCGTACTGATCGCTGAAATTATTCGGCGCGAGAATATCGACGTCGTGATGATGCAGGAAACCTATTCGTCTGGTGATTTCATTGCCGCCGAACTGGGCTACTACTTTGCCACCACAGTTGATTGGGACTATCTGAATCAGGGCGCCAACGTCTCGGTACTGAGCCGCTATCCAATTGAAGAGATTTCGGTACCGCCGAATTCTTCATTTATGAACGTAGCGGCTCGTTGTGCGATCAGTGAGACTCAAGACGTTTATGTTATGTCCAATTGGTACGGCATGAACAACTTCAACGATGTGTTTGAATATCACGAATCCAAATTCTCGCAATCGGATAACATTCCGGTTCTTTTTGCTGGCGACTTTAATGCAGTGCCACACACCGATGGTGGTGGAAGTCCTGCATCGAAAAGGCTGCTTGACGCAGGGTTTCGGGACGCCTATCGCGAATCGTTTCCGGATGTCAAAAAGCATCCCGGGGCATCGCATCAAAGTGGAAGTCGGATTGATCAGCTCTACTACAAAGGCAGTCGGCTGAAGCACGTTTCCACCAAGGTATTGTCGACATGGGCATGCAAGTTCCCGTCGGATCACTTTTTGATTAAGTCAGTTTTTGAATTCGACTTCGAAACGAAAGATGATGAAAATTGATCGTATTCGATAGTTCGGTAGACGCTTGCTGATGTCAAGTTTTGCGCGCTCTGTTTGCAGCGAGACTCTTCAGGTGTTATTTTGCGGACGCGACGACTCGGAGATTCTTGCCAGGATCAATCTCAACGCTACAAATTTGCGAACGATAGTTCAACGAGGATACAACCAATGAAATCCAGCTTCAAAATGCCGTATAGGGTATTGATGCTACTTGCCTTTTTGGCATCACTGACGATGCTTAGCCAGCCGATTTCAGCTCAAGACATCTCGCCGATTCGATCCGAAGTGATCTCGCCGATTGCGACAGCGGATTCAGATTCAAACGCTGATCCAAAAAACGCTGATCCAAAAGCAAATTCGAAATCTGAAACTCAAGATGATGATCAAGACGACCAGGATGAATCAGCGACCTTGCGTGTGCTTACCTATAACATTCATCATGGCCGGGGAACGGACGGAAAGTTCGATTATGAGCGAATGGCCAAAGTAATCTCGAACCTGAAACCTGACGTAGTCGCACTTCAGGAAGTCGACGTCAAAACGCAGCGAGCCAGTGGTGTTGACATCGCCAAGGAACTTGGCGGACGGCTAAAGATGAACCACGCGTTTGGAAACGCACTCTATTTTTCAGGAGGCCAATACGGTGAGGCGATTCTGTCGCGGTTTCCGATTGACGATGCGAAAGCTCATCATCTTCCTTACCGATTCGGATACGAACCCCGCACGGCGTTGGAAGTGCGAGTCACTCCTGACAACGGAATTCCCGAATTCATTTTCGTCGGAACCCATCTGTGTCACCAAAGCTCTGACATCCGAACCGAGCAAACCAGGGAGCTGAACAGGATCTTCACCGCGCAGAGTGAGTTGCCGATTATCATGGCCGGCGATTTTAATGCACGCACCGGTAGTGAGACGATGCAAGTCTTGCTTAAGGAAAGCTGGATCGACGCCGTTGCGCCGAAAACACGAATCGACTACATCCTGTTTCGTAAAAAGGACCCTTGGGAGATTGTGGAAACTATCATCGTAGACGAACCGGTCGTGTCTGATCACGATCCGATCTTGACCATCTTGACATGGAGCGGCGAATGAACCTTGCATCAAATCGTTGGATGAATGTTGCATTTTGCCTGGCAGCGTTGTTGGTAACGCTGCAGTCCACTGCGATCGCGCAAGATAAGCCAGACACGCACGACGCGCACGACATGCCAAACGCACGCTGGAACGGAGGCCGGGACCGAACGGTTGTGGTCGATAAAGTTTCGCTGGATCAGTCGAAGGAATCCGGCTACTCCTTTTTCGTTTGGGTGAAGCTTAGCGGCGAGGATCTGAACTTTCCCTGCATCGCGTCGACCAAGAATTGGGAACAGGGCGATATCATCGACTTGCTCAGTTCACGCAACATGGGTTTCACACTCAAAACGGGCCAGGGTTTGGGCTGGACGATCGCCGTGCAACCCAACGGAGCCTGGACCTGGAATATCGGCGACGGGAAGAAACAGCGATTGGACTATATTCCGACGGCTGAGCGACAAAGCGTGACCGACGATCAATGGCACTTGCTGGCGTTTACCGTGAACAAGTCCAGAAAGGTAGCGAGGCTGTTTTTTGATGGCAGGAACGTTGCGATCTACTCCATCAACTGGTTTGGACCCGGGACATTTGGCAAAAATTTCATTGCCGGTGGAGACAGAGAAAAAGAGCTTCCCGATTGCCAAATCAAGGGCGTAATCGAAGG
>CAZOXC010000638.1:0-2767 GCA_964583205.1 uncultured Pirellulaceae bacterium
GGGTCTGGTGATAGGCCGATGGATCAAACGTGTATGCCCGATACTGATCTTTTGCACCAGTCACTAACTTATCTTCGTAGTGATTTTGCAAGTCCAAGTCACGCCAAGTCACGCCATTGGTTTGTTATTCCGCTTCGCCGTTGTCGATGAATCTCGCTCGGCGAACCTCAATAGACACTTCACAATCCGACCATGAATCAGCACTCGCAAAAGGCGACTCTTGCTCTCCGTTCTCGCCGAATGTCAATTCGATTGTGCGTTGAACCGTGGTGTTTGGCGAGACCAGGAAATAGGGCACGACCGAACTCGTTGACAGTACAGCTAATTGTTTCTTTGTTTTTCGATCGGTGGCAGTGACTATCAGCTCTATGTTGGCCAGATAGCGATTGGTTTGGTTACGCAGATTCGCAGAGAGAGTGTGGCCCATGGCTTGCACCGGGACATACCCCCAGTCGGGCAATGGTGTTTGCGCTTGGAAACGAACGTCGGCGAACGTGATTTGACTCTCTATCTCAGCGGTTGTCACCCATGTCCCAACTGCATCATCACGAGGAAAGTCAAGAAAACGAGAATGTTCGGCGCTGTCGCGAGGTGTCGAGCCTTCTGTTGAAGAAGCTCTGTCACCCGATGGATTTTCATTGTTGCTGTTCGCGCGCGTATCGGAAGGGTCGTTAGAGCAACCCGCAGTAAGCAGCGGGCAAAGCAGACAAACGAACATTGCCGCAGTTAATCGCATAGTGCCTGCCTTTGTGGGCTAACGCCACCGTTCCAAGATGAGACCTTCTATTCCTGCCATCATTCTTTGATTCGTACAACCTCGATTTGTGTTGCGTCTGTTATCGGTTGGGTAATATATTCAAATGCATTGACTGCAAAAATCGAACGCAGTAATGGAATGCGTTGTCTCGCACCGTCAACAGCAACAATCAGATTCAGCTCTGAAACTGCCTGTCGATCCGATTTGCCATTAGATTTGACGCGGCCAGTTGTTACATATTGCAAATGTACAATTTCATCGGCGCTAACTATCATTTTCTGCCGAGGCAATGACAAGCTACCTGAACTTTTGTCGTAAACCAACCATGGACCTAATTGATTCGCTTTGCTGAACGAACAATAAGTCACGGTTGAAAACAGGATGCATGTCATTATACCGATTCCTAACATGGCAATCGGGAACCAAACATCTTTTGGATCTACAATCCACAGGCTGAAGTAGTAAAGACCAGCGGAAAATGTCATAAACAAAATATTGTGAATGACGATTGAGAAAATCGGGATCGGTGCCGGATCAATCCGAAATTCTTCCGGACTGTCACAAGGCATGGCCGTACGGTAATTAGTGTACAACCCCTCGCCTATGACAAATTTTTCTCGCTCGATGTCGGTGTGGGGTGATGACATAGTATGATGACATAGCATTTTATTTTGACGGATACTGTCCCTGATCACCGAGCCTCGGACGAATGATCTAAACACTAAACCACGCGCAAGTCCGGCTTATGGTCATTGCGAATCGCCATTGGTCATTCAGCGTTTATTGGCCCAAGGTGCTGTTCCGATATGCCACAACAGAGCCTGTGCGGTCAATTCCAACTGAACGTTGGCCGTCACTATACCATTCCACGACGTTCGTCGCATCTATTTCTGTCCCGGTTTCCAAGTGCCATGCTTTTGCAGGTGCCACATCAGCCGTCATGCCTTGATCGATCCAGTCATCTAGTTCGCCAACCGGGACTTTTGCAACCAATCGAATATCCCAGTCGGAAGGACCTGGCGCCAACCCAACTCCGTTGTTCTGAAAGACGATCTCGTATTCAAGCTGGACGTATTCGCGGCGAAACTTGACGTACTTCTCGAGCATCTCTACTCGATCAGACAACAGAGGCCTTGCTGTACTCTTTTCAGAAACACTTGGTGGACCAGTTTGTCCATTACAGCCGACCAGTGCCAGAATCGTTGAAAGAACTAAAAGTCGAATCATTAACTGATGTCTCACTGATTGCTGCATAGCGGCTACGATCACCGGGCTGCACCAACAACCCTCTTTTCAAAACCAGGTGCAAGTCCAGCCTAAGGTCATTGTTATCACGCAGCCGGCTGACTTGCCCCACAAGCCATGCATTGGGACGCGAGCTTCGAACGTAAAAATTCTCCGCACTCGACACAGGGTTTCGTTTTGCATTCGCCTCTAGAATGATAGTACCAGATTTCCGCCCATTTTTTTGGACAACCGGTCTTCTCAACAATGCGATTAATTGTTTCTTTGTATCCGATGGAAGTTAGCTCATCCAGACTACCTATTGATTCGAAAACCGGGACATAGACACTGCAATCGTCGCAATAGATACCTCGATCAGGAAGTTCCTTATCCGAAATGGTCTCCAGCTGTTCATTCGAATATGTTGCGACCTCGCTTGATTGTGCTTCCCGGTCACCTGATCTAGAGAGTTGTTGGCGAATTTCCGAAATCAGTTTGATGTACTCATGACTGCCAGTTGCCGCGCGGGCCGAAAGCTTTAGTTCAGTTTCGATATTTTCAAATGCAAGTGATTCGTGAATTTCGTCAACCATATGTTCTGGCTGCTCGTCTTCTGAAACAGAGAACACCCTGAATTCGCAAGGCAACTCGGGAGCCGGGTGAATTCCTGCACCGTCAAGAACGCAACCCAGATCGCAAAGATATTCGCGCTGAAAGATCCTGGCGAACGCCGCTAAATCGCCTGCGTTGGCACCGGACTTCAAAAGTCGTTGGATCAACTGGCTT
>CAZOXC010000639.1:0-2757 GCA_964583205.1 uncultured Pirellulaceae bacterium
TGGCTCGCCAAGTGGATTCTTGTCGGGGTTCTTTCTCTTGTAGCGAGCTCGCTTGAGTTATTGTCAGAAGTTGTGTTCTGAGTTGAAGTGAGAAAGGTGGCGTATCCTGCTGATTCAATCACGTTTCAGCAGTCCACGAGGACGGATACGCCATGAGCAACGCTACGAAATCAGCCAACACATCACCAGTCACAGCAGCTTCAGGTTCCGAGGAGTCGCCGGATCAGGAAGTGCTCGAATTCCGAGCCAACTTGGAGTGTCGCAGCGATCTCGACGCCATCATCCACGAGGGAGCCAGACGCATGCTCCAGACGGCCATTGAAGCCGAGGTCGATAGCTTCATTGCCTCACATTCCGATCGACGCGATGAAAACGGACGGCGGCTCGTAGTCCGCAATGGCTATCTGCCTCAAAGAGAAATCACCACCGGAGCCGGCCTGCTTCCGGTTCAGCAACCGCGAGTTCGTGACAACTCCGCAGAGAAAAACAATCGCGTCACCTTCACGCCGAAAGTGCTGCCGAGATATCTCAAGCGAACCGAATCCATCGAAGAACTCATCCCATGGCTGTACCTCAAAGGCATTTCGACCGGGGACTTTCCTGAAGCACTGCAGGCTCTCGTTGGCGAGAAGGCGAAGGGCCTAAGTGCCAACGTCGTCGTGCGACTCAAAGAGCAATGGACGGCTGACTACGAAGAATGGTCACGCCGCGATCTCACTGGCAAACACTACGTTTACCTCTGGGCCGACGGCATTCACGTCAACGTTCGGCTCGAAGATGACGCCAATAAACGGCAGTGCATTCTGGTTCTCATGGGAGCCACTGCGGAGGGGAAGAAAGAACTCATCGCGATTCAGGATGGTTACCGAGAAAGTGAAGCGTGCTGGAAGGAACTGATGCTCGACGTTCAACAACGCGGCCTGACGACTCCTCCTAAGCTGGCGATCGCCGACGGAGCACTTGGCTTTTGGGCTGCTCTGAGAAAGATCTTTCCGGAGACGAAGGAACAACGCTGCTGGTTCCATAAATCCGGTAACGTCTTGAACAAACTTCCAAAGAGCGTTCAGCCACGAGCTAAGAGTGCCCTGCATGAAATCTGGCAGGCGGAAACACGAGACGCCGCAATCACTGCGTTCGACAACTTCCTTGAGAAGTACGACGCGAAGTATCCGGCCACGTGCGAGTGTCTGCGAAAGGACCGCGACGAACTGCTGGCCTTCTACGACTTTCCATCGAAGCACTGGGCTCACCTGCGAACCACCAACCCCATCGAATCGACCTTCGCGACGATCCGATTGCGTCACAAACGAACCAAGGGCAGCGGCTCAAGGAGAACGAGCCTCGCCATGATGTTCAAACTCGCCGAGTCCGCTTCAAAGAAATGGAGAAGACTCAGAGGCTACGAACTCATCATGAAAATCATCGAAGGAGTCACCTTCAAAGACGGAGAAATTCAACAGGATGTCGCCGCCTAAACTCACCACACAGAACACAACATTTGACAATTACTCTTCTTTTCCCCGTGTCGGTCGCTGGAGCCAAACAGATGATGTGCTGCAAAACGCCATGATCCGTTTGCACAGATCGCTGGCCGAAGTGAAACCAGAATCGCCAAGGCAGTTCTATGGTCTCGCCGGAACACAAATCAGAAGAGAACTAATCGACCTTGCTCGCAAATTCGCCGGTGCAGAAGGCATTGGAGCGAACCACGATACGGACGACGGAGAAAGAATAAGCAAGTCACCGGACACCGACTACGAGCCTGACTCGCTGGAACATTGGTCTGAATTTCATTTTGCAGTGGAGCAACTACCAGAAGATCAACAGGCAGTCGTCGGATTACTTTGGTACGGGGGCATGTCTCAGCCCAAAGCTGCAAAAGTTCTGGGCGTCTCGCTCGCAACAGTCAAAAGAAGATGGCAAGCCGCAAGACTTCAATTGTCTGAAACGTTGAAGTCACATTGGATTGATTGATGGAAAACCGTGAAGAAATCATTGCCAACTTGCTGCTTCGGTGGGAGGAATCCTTCGAGCATGACGATGAAATCTCGGCATCAGATCTTTGCAAAGAACATCCAGATTTGCTCGACGAGTTACAGTCGAAAATCGACGACCTCAAGAAGATGGCGTGGATGAGCCAAGACGCTGTTCTTCCGACCGACGATAGACCTGACGAACTGATCAGTGAGACGCTTGGTGATCGGTACAAAATCGAGTCACTCATTGGTGGAGGTAGTTACGGTTCGGTTTACAAAGCGTTTGATCCAGAGCTTGAACGAAGTGTTGCTGTAAAAATCTCAAAGGAACAACTTGATGGCGATTCAGATTCACTTCTCGACGAGGCCCGTCGAGTAGCACAACTCGATCATTCCGGCATCGTCTCGGTACACGACGTTGGAAAGCATGGTGAGCACTACTTCTTCGTCAGCCAATTGATCGACGGGAGAGACCTCAGTGAAGTCATTGCTAGTGAGAGGCTCTCCACTAAAGATGCCGTTGTGCTGGTTTCCAGCATCGCTGAAAACTTGTCTGTGGCTCACGAAGCGGGATTCATCCATCGAGACATTAAGCCAGCCAACATCTTGATCGATCGAGACGGCAAACCGCTGATTGCTGACTTTGGCATCGCCTCAACGGTCGAAGCCATTCCGAACGCAGCAACGAAAGGAACGCTGGCGTACATGTCGCCGGAAATCGTCGGCAACGAGAAGGCGCTGATTGACCAACGCAGCGATATTTACTCGCTCGGTGTTGTCT
>CAZOXC010000640.1:0-2756 GCA_964583205.1 uncultured Pirellulaceae bacterium
GATTGAGTTGAACTATCCTGTTAGCTGGAAAAAAACTTAGCCTGCATCACGAATAGTCGAATTCGAAATCGCAGTTCCGATGGCCGAAGGCGATGAAAAGGACGGGCGACTGACCATTATGGGCGCAGGCGGTTCAATCGAAGCAAACATTGATCGCTGGAAAGGGCAGTTCTCGCAGGAAGATGGTTCAAGCACCAGTGATCATACCAAAGTTGACGAGATTGAAGTGGACGGAGTCAAGGTCCATATGGTCGACATCACGGGTACCTTTAGAGATCAGCGAGGCCCGGTTGCTCCGGCTGTGCAGCGTGAAGGTTATCGAATGCTGGCCGCCATTGTGGAAACTGACGTTGCCGGAAACTACTTTCTGAAACTCTATGGTCCCGCCAAAACCATTGCCGAAAACGAAGAACGGTTCAAGGACTTTGTGAACAGTATCAAAGTCACTCCTGACAACTAACAATGTTAAGTCCGAGTGAGATTGTGGTCGATTCGACCGCAGAGCAAAATTCAAAGTTCGCAATTTCAAGTCTGGGTTGAAAGCATGGCAGCTTAGGCCCAGGCCAACCAGTTTCAGAGTACGGACACTACTCGTTCCACTCTGCGTCGGCGGAGGGCAGGGTATGTCGATTCTTTGCAGATTTGATTCGGCTTGAAATTCAGTTTGAGTCCAGTCTACTTCTTGCCAATACTCTTCAGTTGGAAAACAAGAATTTCCGCAGGAAGTTTAGTTGCGATATCTTCTTTGTATTGTTCGAGATCAACACTCTCCAATAATGCTTCACGTTTTGCTGGCGGCAACGAATCGACGAAATCTTCGATGGCTTTTTGTTTCGCTTCTACAATTGCCCTATCAAGTTGTTTGGCAATATCTTTGGCACTTTCAGCTATTTCGCTTCTTTGCTCATCATCAAGATCTATGTCAGGGTTGGCAGAATTTCTCATTAGGGCGCTGGGAAGGCCTTCCGCAATCAATCGGCGTTGCAGCAGTTCTGCTTTTTGAAATGGCAGAAAGACATCTCCGGTGTTGGACACTAAATCTGATTCCAACTTGTCCAGTAAATTTTCGACCTTAGTGGGGTAGTCTTTGAATTCAAAGCGAATCCTTCCTGCATCACGGACGTATTGACTAATCAATTTGCCAAAAGTTTCTCGTTGTTGATTGGTAATGTCGATGTTCGCACTGTCAGCAAGTTTCATCCAGCGCAGAGCAGTTGCCGGTATAACCACGTCGCCTACTTTGCTTACTGAACTCGTGGCTACAGGAATTGAGCCATCCAAGACTCCTAATGCCATCTGCGCGATGTGAAGACGTTCTTTTACTTCAAGCTCTGATTCCTGGGCATTCGCCTGGAAAGCCGAGTTCGCGATAATGTACATTGCCAAAAGAGCACAGATTCGACGCATAATTACCTCACTTATTTTGCGAAACAAAAATTCGCAACCGTTCTATTGAGTCATCTTTATTGGACTTGGTAGAGTCCAGTAATTACCAAGTTGGAGGTGGCGCGTCGTCACCTTGCCCCTCAATATATTCTATCTTGAAAGTCGATTCTTCCTCGAGTTCTAGTTCTTCATTGAAAAGCTCAATTTTATGTTCACCATCTGTGAGTTTTGACTTGGCTGCCAGTTTGTTCCACCAAAAATGGCGACGCAATTTTATTAGGTAAATGCACTCAGGTTTCGACGCTCCCGGAGGGAAGGTGAGTTGCCCAAGGTTTTGCTCTGGTGGAACACGACCAACCGCTTGTCGTGCTAATTGTTCGCCGAAGTGCTATCACTTTTGGCCGCGATTCATATTGACCCATCCAGTCAAAGCTGCACAATTTGGCTCCGGTGCGAAATGAATTCGCACACCAGTCGGAGATTTGACGAGTAAAGATCGAAGGGATTCGAGGGCAACGTGTACAAGAACTTAATTGCAATTACGTTGGGTATAATTTTTGTCAGTTCGGCCGCGACATTGACAGGCTGCAGCAACAAAACTGCGTCCATATCTACCTCGGAAGACGAATCTGGTTCTTCCTCGAATGCCGAGTCGGAAACTCAAGTGGTAGCGGCTAACGCCTCCCCGACTGAACAATCACCGGCGATTCTTGGAAGTGAAGAGCTGGACAAATTCGACTCGCCGGACATCGTCTGCCAACAGTTCCTGGAATCTCTGCGTAGCGATGAAGGAATTAACGCCGGACATCACCTGACCAATCAGGCACTCATGGAGACTCGTCGAGCTGAATTGGAATTGGAAGCGCCCGGCAGCGAAGTAGCGACCTATGAGATAGGAAAAGTTTACTACGCTGACATGAAGAAACTTGTGGCTCAGGTCGAGTGTTTTATCACTGAACCGGATGCGGCTGGGTCCTCCAAGTTGCTGTGGATTCTCAAGCGAGGTAAGCACGGCTGGAAAATCGCCGGCATGATGATGCAGGAGCCGGGAGAGATTCCCGACTTGATCAGTTTCGAGAGTCGCGAAGATGTGACTCGTATCAAAAGCGCCTTGGACGACACAATCGACATGGGCGTCGAACGCAATGCCGCTCTACCCGATACGGCAAACACTAATCACTGATGCCGCGGTTCTGACTGTGCGGTTCTTGATGGCAGAATTCCAGAGCTAATGCCACAAGCCATTGGAAGGGTGCCAGCGGACTCGTCTGCGAACGGGAGCTACGATCGCTGGCGCGATTTGCCGACTCTTGATGACCTGAATGGGGTCGGGTTCTGCAGCAGGTGCGGATTCAATTGGTTGCTGGCGC
>CAZOXC010000641.1:0-2752 GCA_964583205.1 uncultured Pirellulaceae bacterium
AGGTCAATCACCAGCGGCTCGTCCGACTCTTCGCCGCCACCGTCTTCGTCTTCGCCGCCGACCGACTCTCGTTCACCAGAGAAGGGAATATCGTTGCCGCCCAGAGTGACGGTTCCGGTAATTTTTCCATCTTCAATCGTGGCAACAACCGAGCCAGTTTGGCCGTTGGCAGTTACGCTGAATTCGATCTCACCAGTTTCCGGGTCGTAGCTGACATCTTCAACGTCTTCGGATCCGCCAGGCGTATCGATGGTTCCTGTAATGTTTCCATCTTCGTCCATCTTCAAATAGATCGTGGCCTTGGCAGCTTCAGCGGGAATACCCTCAGCCGTAAGACGTACGTTCCATGTTCCGGAGACGCCGTCGTCATCAGCTTCGTCCTGGTCCTCAGAATCTTCGCCATCACCTTCGTCTTCAGAATCTCCGTCGCCTTCCTGGTCCTCTTCTTTTTCTTCGTCCTCTTCCTCCCAGGTCTCTTCGTCACTTTCGGGAAGCATGGGAAGTTCGACGTCGTTCCTTAATGGGACGGCATGCAGAACCTCGGTACCCGCGTAGATAAATGACAAGCCAACGTCTTCGTACTGAGGTCGATTGAAGGCCGAAGCGCTGTAGTAATAAAGAAAATCACCTTTACGATCAAAAACCGGTTCGCTGGCATTGAAGAAGCCACTGGTCACTGCAGTTTTTTCCCCTTCAGTAATGTTATAGACGTAAACCACACTGGTTCCGCCCTTGTCATTTTTGGGGATCGAGTAAGTCAACCAGTTCGAATCGTGCGCCCAGTTTACATTGGGCTGATTCGCCGTCGGGTCGGTGTCCACAAGTTTCGTGTCACCGTCGATCGTGTGCAAGTAAATCGCTCCAGTCTTGTCGGTAAACACGATGTGCTTTGAATCCGGAGACCAAACAGGGTTGTAACGGAAGCAATTTCCATCTTCTGTCAGTTGTCTGGTTTCACCTCGACCGTCCGACTGAGTCACATAAAGTTCGTATTCGCCGGTCGCATCTGCAAAGTAGGCGATCCAGCGACCATCCGGGCTCCAGGAAGGAGATCGTTCAGCGATTCCGCTGGTCTTCGTCAAGTTTCTGGGAGCGCCATTTTTGGCCGGAGCCGTCCAGATATCGCCTCGAGCTTCAACTGCAACTCGCTTTGCCGAAGGAGAAATGTCACCGGCAGTAATGAATTCAGCAGCGTCAATTTTTTGCTTGCGAATGGTTGGGCGTTCACCAGGAATCTCGATGGAAACTGTATTGGTTTCGCCATTTTCCAGGTTCACCAGCCACAACGAGGTGCCGTTCTGCAAAATGATCTCGCCCTTGCCATTTTCACCTGGCCCCATCGCGGGCCACTTGCAATCAAAGTCTTCGAAATCGGTGATTTGTTCACGTTCTTTTGACTGGGTATCGTACATCCAGATGTTCAATCGCTCGCCGTCCCCATCCGACAGATAATAGACTTTGTCGCCGAAGAACATGGGCAAGCTGTCTGTGCCTTCCCAGTCTGTGATCTTGATGGACTCGTTGGATTCCAAATTAAACAGCCACACGTCCGAGGCCATGCCGCCTCGATAACGTTTCCAGGTTCGGGAGTCCCGGCTATGCGGCGTGTAAGCCAGCCAGTTGCCATTATCAGAAATTGAAGCGTTCGTTCCGTATGGAACCGGAAGTTTTGCGGGATGAGGATTGTCTTCGGAAATGAAAAACAATTGCGACTGTCGACCAAGACCAGCGTAGCCATTACTGGAAAAACATATCTGCCCATCTTTCGTCCAGTCGCAAAGAATTTCCGCGCCCGGGTGATAGGTGACTCGCTTGGCAATCCCACCTTTGGACGAGATCGTATAGATGTCCTGATTGCCTTCATAGTTTCCGACGAAGGCAATCGTTTTTCCATCGGCACTAAAGCGAAGAAACAGTTCAGGGCCAGCCGGACTGGCTAATGGAGTCGCCACCCCACCCGCGCGATCAACCGTCCACAAGTCTCCACTGTAGGAAAACACAATCTTGTCGGCGCTGACATCCGGATAACGGAGCATACCTGCGGCCGGCTCAGTTTGCTGGCTATCTTCGGCCAGCACCGGAGCAATAAAACAAACACTTAAACAACACAACAAAAAGTATCTCATGGGGTGGTCCTGTTGAATGAAACTTTGCAGATGCCACTTCAAGTCGCAAATGTGACTGTAAAAACAAATTCTTGTCGCCGCCAACGACAGATTCTTTCTCAGCTCCAACTTGCTGGAAACTGACAGAATCCAAGAATTCCGATTCGGCCAACATGGGCCGAATCTCAATTGAACAAATTTTCGATCGTGCAGCACAATTCCAGAGCAAGTCCTCGATGGTTTCTTGCTCGATTGTTCCAACCCGATTACTACCTGCTCACCGGATTCCTGCTCTATCTCAATGGTAGCCCAAGCCCCGCCTGGGCTGAAATGAATTCAGTTGAAAACGGCGAGAGTCGAGTGAATATTCTAACTGTACCCGCAAAACGCAGATTAGTTTCGCAGTCTGAACAGCCGCTTCCATGTTTCATTAAAACAACCGCCAACTGCCGCTTCGCAAAGCAGCTCAAACCAGATTCAATCGTCGTAAGCGCACGAGGAAACGCAGGTTATTTTTTTCTCTCGTCTCGGGTTTGAGCGATTTCCCAGCGGAGGCTGGGGTTTGCACTTAGCCAGCGGTCGGGGAGGAGCTTTGCAAGTTGTTCGGGGGATGGTCGGTAGGCCAGACGGGTGAAGACCTCTTTCAG
>CAZOXC010000642.1:0-2748 GCA_964583205.1 uncultured Pirellulaceae bacterium
CTTCAGCAATTTTGTGTCAACTCCAGCCGGATCCCAAGCAACGTCGAAATCATTCGGTACTTCCTTCTCGGTCACGTAGCTGCCATCAACGTAAACACGTTGGCAGCCTGCTTTACCGAGAACAGCGAGTGCCAATTTCAGCCCTCCTGCCAATCGTTTCCGATGCGCAGTAATTGCGAATCTAGCCTCGAATTCACTCCAATCAGCATCGTGAATGCCTTTGGGTAAATTCCCTTCCGTGTTGAAAACAGGTATATCCATAACACAACAATATCGTTGTCTTCGGCTAATGTCAATGATCAAAACAACATTTTTGATGTGTTGGTTTGTTTTTGGCGAAAGTACTTGGATTTACTCGTAAATAACAGCAAAGCGTACTCAAAATACATCCGAAAACTGGCCCGATCTCTTACAGCTGGCAATCAGCGATGTCAGAACCGCAGCGCGGTGACCAGCGCGCTCGGTGCCGACAAACAGCCAGTTCTTGCGGCCAATCGCGATCGGACGCATGGCTCGCTCGGCGAAGTTGTTGTCGAAACTCAAATCGCTAAAGGCGATGGCGACTGAAAATTCAGTGTTTTCCGCCAGCGATAGAACGAATTCTCAGGAAGATTGCGCTGGTCACAGAATTGCCGAACACTCTGATGCGATTGAGCATGTTCGGCCAGCCATTGTTGCCACTGCGTACGAGAAAACCTACGACGTTTCATGATCAAGCTCCAAAAAACTTGAAGCTTAAGGCTCATGTCAACATGCACTTCCCGAAGCGCTTACGTAATTCTACCCATTCGAAAATGCCTGCCTTATGCGGACGGCAACAGCAGCGCTACTCAAGTTGGATTTAGCATCTGAATTGTCGGCATTGACAAAGTTCTCACTGGTCAACGGTAAGTTGTTTTGGCCGGCCCAACAATCGTTATCGAATTGCGCTGCAGCTATTTGTCCTTCAAGCTCTTGTAAAACTCTTTCAAGTCGATCTTGAAAACGCCTCGGCCATGCGTGCCGATTACGGCAACTTCGTCGCGTTCGTGAATTTTCAAGTCATGCACAAACGCGTTGGGTAAATCACCGCCCAGTACTTTCCAGTTCTCGCCGTCGTCAGTTGATACGTAAACGCCCAAGTCGGTACCAACGTACAACACGCCGGCGTGATGCGGATCTTCGGTAACCACATTGACTGGCCCACCTGGAATTCCCTTGCTGATATCCTGCCAGGTTTTTCCATAGTCATCGGATTTGTAAACGTAAACCTGGAAATCGTTATCACGTTTGCCATTCTGAGCCAGATAAACCGTCGACTCCTTGAACTTGGAAGCCACAATTCGCGAAACCCACTTCTGTTGCGGAATCCCATCCATGATTTCTGTCCACGAACGACCGCTGTTGTCGGTCATTTGCACTTTGCCATCGTCAGTGCCAACGTAAAGCAAACCAAATTTGAATGGCGATTCGGAAATCGAAGTAATCGTCGCGTAAGGGATGTTGCCCTGCTCGTCTGGATTGTTGTAGGTCAAGTCCGGACTGATCTCGTCCCAATCGTTGCCTCGATTCATCGAACGAAACAACTTGTTCATTCCGTGATAGACGACTTGTGAATTGTGGGGCGACAGAATGAAGGGCGCCAGCCATTGGCCTCGCAAGCGAGGTTCGCCTTCGGCTGCTTGAGGGGCAATCCGGTCGGTCGTCCGCGTGTCCATCGCCGTTCGCATAATCGATCCGTAAAAGCTCTCGGAATACATTGTGTTCTGATCGTTGGGGTCCACGGCGATAATGCTGGCCTCGCCACCAGGAATCGACTTCCAGTCGTGAAACGCGCTGCGGCCCGGTTGGTAATTGGACGGTCCCATGTAACTTCCGTTATCCTGGATTGAACCGTAAACGTTGAACGGCTCCGCGTCGTCCAATTCGATGTTATAAAACTGGACCACCGGCAAGTTTTGCAAGTTCTTCCAGGACGCTCCACCGTCATAAGACAGGTTAACCCCACCGTCGTTACCGTTAATGATATGGTTCGAATTCTCCGGATTGATCCACATTGCATGGTGGTCGCCGTGCAAGCCTCGATAGCGCAGGCTTTCAAATTTGCGCCCGCCATCGGTGGATTTGAGTAAGGGCACACCCATGATAAAAACCGTATTCTCGTCATTGGGATCGACTCGAATCTGCCCAAACACCCAACCGTAGGTCGAATACAGTCCTTCCATCAAGCGGCTGGATTCGCTGACTTTGCTCCAGGTGTCGCCGTGGTCGTCCGAGCGATAAACCTCGGCGCCCTTGATAACGGTGCCTCGCAATCTTCCGTAACTGTCACGCTCTCCCTCTCTGGCATCGCGACCCGACTCGTGATTATCAATCAGCGCGTAAACGACATTGGGTCTGGACGCAGAAACCGCCAGCCCAATCCGGCCGGTTTTTTCGATCGCCGGCAAACCCTCGGTGACTTGATTCCAGTTATCGCCGCCGTCGGTCGTTTTATAAATCCCGTCGCTGGGTCCAGGAAGCGGATCACTCCACTTGAGACGCACACGATTCCACATCGACGCCAGCAGGATATCCGGATCGCTGGGATTGATAACCAAGTCAACCGCGCCAACTCGCTGATTGACATACAGCACTTTTTCCCAAGTGATACCGCCGTTAGTCGTTTTGTAGACTCCGCGCTCCTGGTTGTCCGTCCACTCGCGACCACAGGCAGCCACCCAAACGACGTTGGGATTTTCCGGATGAATAATGATTCGACCAATGTGT
>CAZOXC010000643.1:0-2731 GCA_964583205.1 uncultured Pirellulaceae bacterium
GTATCGGCGTTAAACGGCAAGGCCAGGACGCCATTTCATTCCAGCTCGTTGGACTGGCAAGGCACGCTTTGATATTCCACTGCGATCATTACGCTGTTAATTCCGGAGCCGATTCCCAACAAAGCGAGTTTCGCGTTGGGCTCGATCTTCTGTTGCTCGGCTGCCACTGCCATGGTGACGGGTAACGCTGCCGAACCTGTATTGCCGAGCCAGGGATAGCTGCAAAAATCTTTTTGCGGATCGAGTCCCAACTGTTCGAGCATCAATTTTTGATGGGCGACACCGACTTGATGACACACCGTCATGTCGATCGACTCTGGTTGCCAGGTGGATTGTTGCTTGAACAATTCGAAAGTGGATTTGCCGGTAGCGACGCCCTGTCTCAACAGTTCTTCAGAATCGGTGTCCATCAAGGGCTGCATCGAGGAGCCTGCTTGATCCTGGTCGCTTTGGCAAAGATCGTGATACCGAGTATTCGCGTTGACGCTGGCCATGTTGACCTTGCATTGAGTTTTGCTGATTGAACTGTGCGTCAGCAAAAACGCAGAGGAGGCCGATCCGATTGTCAGCGAGGCAAATGCGGGCTTGATGGACTTGCGAGTCAAACTTTGGTCCTGATTGAGATGGGCGATTGTCCCTTCGACCAGTTGCCTGCCGCCTTCGCTACCGACGACCAGTGCGGCCTTGATCTGTCCCAGCTCGATCATATTGGCGGCTTGCAACACACCGTTCAAAATTCCCAGGCACGCATTGGAGACATCGTAAATCACACAATCACTGGGCAACCCGGCACCGTGATGCACTGCACTGGCCGTGGCAGGTTCCAGAAAATCGCGACAGACAGAGCCGTGGATCAGGCAGCCAATCTCGTTGGGATCGATTTGCGCTGCTGCGATTGCCTGTCGGCAACTCTGAATGCTGGGCTGGCTGGGTCGAACGCTTGGTTCCCAAAAACGACGCTCGCGAATGCCCGTCATTAATTCCAGTCGACCTTGAGGCAGTTTCAAGCGTTCATAGAGCGGGTCCAAGCGGCGTTCGATTTCGTCCGAGGAAACGATTTCGCTCGGTAAAACATAGCCAAATGACTCGATACAAACTTGCCGGTAACTGATATTCTGCATTGGATGTAGTTCTGTTAGGTTTTAAATGCCGGGATTGCCGCCTTGAAGCAGAGGGCCGTTCATGGCAATCCAACCCCATTTCTTTCCCGACTGCTAGCATGCAAGCACTATTGCGTGTGCTATCAGTTTAGAAATCTTCAAAATGTTGGCATTGAGTTGCTTGTCTGGAATTTGGTTCGTAGCCTTAGCGGATCATTCAAGTTCAACAATGATGTTGAATAGTTGATTGGTGGATTCGTCATCATGTTCACGAGATTGAACATTCAATCTTTGTGGATTCGAATTCGGAAAACGTTGAGGGACAAACGATCTGGGACTTGAAGGCAAATTGGTCTGGAATCATTCGATTCATTTTTTAGCCGCCAATTTCGTCAATCGATCTGAAAACAATCAGATTGAGAGATTCTACCAAGTCAGCTTGTTGTCAAACTCAAGGTCGACCGCAATTCAGGCGAATTCGATATTTGACTCAGCCCCTGCCATCAACTCAAGAGGAGTTAAAAATGACGGCCAAACCAGTTATCGGATTGAACGCAGACTTTCGCAGCCCACAACAGAACCAACCAGCATTTTCCGCCGTTACTGCTGGATATTATGACTGCCTGCAGGCAGCAGGTGCGATTACCTTCGTAATGCCTCCCTGCAACAACGAAGACGACGTCAACGCGATGCTGGACCGATTGGACGGAATCATGTTCGTCGGTGGTGCTGATCTGGATCCTCGCCGCGACGGTTTCATGCTCCATCCAACTGTTCGACCTTTGGATTCTCGTCGTGAGACGTTTGACCGAATGTTAATGCGATTGGCTGTGCAGCGTCGGATGCCAATTTTCGGCATCGGCGTCGGAATGCAATTGCTCAACGTGACGATGGGCGGCAACTTGTTCCTGCATATTCCTGAAGATGTTCCCGAGGCGATTCCTCACAAGGACATTCAGGATCCCGGACATCGACACAGCCTGGATGTGGTTCCAGGAACCGTGATGGAGCGAGTTTACGGTGACGGTGAAATCCGTGTCAGCAGTCGCCATCACATGGGAGTCGACGAAGTTGCCGAATGCTTTGATGTGACCGCTCGTTGTCCCGATGGCATCGTTGAAGCGATCGAAAGCAATTTGCCCGAGTGGTTTGCGATGGGAACTCAGTTCCATCCTGAAAGCGATGCTGCATCGGCATTGGACATGCGAGTCTTCGAAGAATTTGTGGAAGGCATCGTCAATCCGCAACCGAACTCGATTCTGGAAATGCGAGCAATTGCCTGATCGCATTGCTGTTTGAATCAACAATGATCGGCTGGGGAGCCTGGTTCACGGATCGAACCGCCTCCCCTGCTGACGTTGAGCCCGTCTGGCAGGGGAGTTGAAATGGATCAAAAGCACACTCATGATCCAACTGCGCCTCGGCAAATGCTCAAGAGATATCTTGGAAGCTGGCACCAGCGTCTGGCGGTTGGTGTTTCGATCGACTCCGATTTCTCGAATGTCGGAGCCTCGTTATCGCTTTGCAAGGGTTATGGAAAATGGTTGCAGCATCAATGGAGCGGGTTTCGACAACTGTCGGTACCTGTGGCGTTGAAGCAAGCCTGCCAGCGTCTCTGCTCAGATCAAGAT
>CAZOXC010000644.1:0-2727 GCA_964583205.1 uncultured Pirellulaceae bacterium
GCTGTACAAGGTCGACGCGATTTGATGGAGAAGTTCAACGAGTTGTCTGCGCGGTGCGGCGAAGATCTGCCGGAAGACCAGATGCAGAAGGTTTACGACCAATTGGCTCGAGTGCAGGATGAAATTGACGCCACCAACACTTGGGAACTTGATCGCGAAATTGAAATTGCGATGGAAGTCATGAACTTGCCGCCGCGTGATTCCGACGTGACCAAATTGTCCGGTGGTGAAAAGCGGCGAGTTGCTTTGTGCAAGCTCTTGCTGGAAAAGCCAGACCTGCTGCTGCTGGACGAACCCACCAACCATCTGGATGCAGATTCGGTATCCTGGCTGGAAAGGCATTTGGATCAGTATCATGGAACCGTGGTGGCTGTGACTCACGATCGTTACTTTCTGGATAACGTCGCCCAGTGGATTCTGGAGTTGGATCGCGGAGAAGGATTTCCCTTTGAAGGGAATTATTCAGGTTGGCTGGAACAGAAGCAGGCTCGACTGGACATCGAAGAGAAGCAGTCGAAGAACCGTCAGAAGACATTGCAGCGCGAGTTGGAATGGATTCGCATGTCTCCCAAGGCTCGGCATGCCAAGAGCAAGGCCAGAATCAGCGCTTATGAACGGATGGCGGCCGCCGATCAAAAAGAGAAGACCGAAGATCTGGAAATTCACATTCCAGCCGGTGAAAATTTGGGCGACCTGGTGGTCGAAGCCCAAAATGTTAACAAGGCGTTCGGTGACAACGTGCTGTTTGAGAATCTGAACTTCAATTTGCCGGCTGGCGGAATCGTGGGCGTGATCGGTGCGAATGGTGCCGGTAAGACCACGCTGTTTCGCATGATGATGGGCAGTGAAGAGCCGGATTCCGGTGTGATGCGATTGGGGCAAACGGTTCAATTGGGTTACGTCGACCAGTCCAGAGACGAGTTGGAAGCTGACGCGACGGTCTACGAAGAGATTTCGGGTGGCCATGAAACGCTGGACATGGGTGGAAGATCCATGAATGCTCGAGCGTACGTGAATCGGTTCAATTTCCGAGGTCCTGATCAGGAAAAAAAGGTCGGCGTATTATCGGGTGGCGAGCGGAACCGAGTTCATTTGGCCAAGCTGTTGCGGCGAGGTTGTAATGTTCTGTTGCATGATGAACCGACAAACGACCTGGACGTCGATACATTGCGTGCGTTGGAAGAGGCGATCGAGAATTTCGTCGGTTGCGTGGTGGTGATTAGTCACGATCGTTGGTTTCTGGACCGAATTGCCACACATATCCTGGCTTTCGAGGGTGACGGCTATGTTCACTGGTGCGAAGCGAATTTTGCAACCTATGAAATGCAAAGGCGCGAACGGTTGGGCATCAAGGAAGACGAAGCGCCTCGCTTCCGCTACAAGAAATTGATGAAGTAACCAGAAGCTGGAAACTCGAATCCGCGGCCCCATCAGGCTCGTGAAAGAAACTCGCTGGTCCGAGTGTCGATCTTGATGGTTTCGCCCTGTTTAAGATACTCGGGAACTTGAATAACCAGGCCAGTTTCCAGAGTCGCTGGCTTGGTACGACTGGTTGCCGAATTTCCTTTGACGCCGGGATCACACTGAGTCACTAATAGCTGGACGGCAGCCGGGATCTGGATGCCCACGCAGGCATCGTTATAGATCAGGGCCATGATGCCTTCCAGGTTTTCCTTGATAAATTGTCGTTCGTATTCAATGTCGGCCAGGTCAAGCGAATACTGATTGAAATTTTCGGCATCCATGAAGTGCATCTGCTCAGCATCGCTGTACATCAAAGAAACCTCCCGCCTTTGAAAATCGGCTTGAGGAAGTGATTCGGTTCCTTTGAGTGTGATATCGACCTTCTGCTTACTGACGACGTTGCGACCTCTAAATTTGTAGAGCGTAGCGGCGCCGCGAGCTGAAGGAGATTGAACCTTGATCGATTCGATTATGACCGGGTTATCTTCGAAAACGACAATACTGCCGTTTTTGATTTCCTTGGCATCCATGGTGAGTATTTTGAGGAGTCTATTAAAACGGAGGAATCTGGATTTACATCAACGACTGAGATTGAGGATCGAGTGCAACACCGCTGCACAGTTCGGCCAGTTTTTCCATGACCAGCAACAACCCGCCGGGATCAAGAAACTCGTCTTCGCCCAATCCACCATCCGGAATCTCTTCGAAGTGAAAAATATCGAATCGGGCATCAAAGCTGCGCAGGCGAACCAGCTTTTTCATGTCATCGCCCGACAGGGTAATCGTGCGGAACTCTTCCTGAATCTTTTCGATCTGTGCGACGACCTCGTCACCTTCAACCACGGCGATGTCCATCGCTGAAAAGTCATGTGGCGACTTTACCGTCATCGACTCAAAATTTTCCTCGTTCATCCTGACGGTTACGGTTTCGTAACGAGGACCCAGTTCTGCCAAGGCTGCCTCGATTTGCTGAGGATTTGGCAGGTGAGATTTCTCAAACAAGACAAAATAGGTCTCGCGGTACTGATATTTGCTGTCGCCGAATAGTGACACGAATCTTGCTCGCTAAGTAAAAAGGAATTCAGCCACTATCCTAGCAAAAAGCATCGTTGAACAGCAGTCGGTGGGCTGATTCGTCAAAAAATTGTGAGTTCATCAGCAGAACGTTCAATTCGCGGAATCTGGATAAATAATAAGGCGACGATTTTCGCCCGAAGATTTTCGGCCTAATGCCCAATCTTTTCTTCGATCCATCGCTTGCAT
>CAZOXC010000645.1:0-2727 GCA_964583205.1 uncultured Pirellulaceae bacterium
CATTACGGCAATCGCCGGCTACGACCAGTGGAATAACCTGTCAGAAGATCAGTACCAAATCGAAAAGTCCAAGTGGTATGATCTGGTCGGCGAATCGGCGGCCCGGTTCGTGCCCGACTACCGACGGTTCGTTGTCGACACTGATATGTTCACGCCTACGACTGTCAAGCGTTTCACCTGGCATGACAAGGGTGCGATTTACGGAGCACCCGACAAGAAGCTGGACGGAACAACCCACCTCAGCAATCTTTTCATCTGCGGGTCCGATCAAGGATTTGTGGGAATCGTCGGCGCCATCATCAGCGGGATTTCGATGGCCAACAGGCACTGTTTGGTTTGATTCAAGCTATTGTGACTTGAGCAAACACTGTGGTAGGAAGGTGTGCAAAAATCGGCAGCATAGCGACCATTGTTATCGGGCTAAGCCGCTTGCTGGGGCAAACTGGGAGTGGCCATGACTAGTCGATTGATGTTGACTTTATCAGCAACAGTGGCGATCGCCTTGTTTTTGTGGTTCTCCGCCAGTTGGGCACGATTCGCCATTGTTCCCTACATTGTGACCGTCAACTTCGCTCTCATGGGATGGGCTTGGTTCGTTTTTGACGTCCATAGGTTTTCACTCGATAGTCGTTGGTTTGACTTGGCCACATTTGAAAAAGGCGGACACATTTATCGGTTTGCCGGCTTGCATTGGTTTCAAGCCATTCAGAAGTTTCTTGGCTGGAACAAACTCTTGGGTGTGCCGAAGATTCGCATGGACAAGGACATGCTGGAGCGATTTGAACATGGAATGCGATTCGGCGAGGCGACGCACTGGGTTTGCCTGGCGGTTTTGCTTCCGATTGCCGGCTGGTCTGTGATTTCACAGGATGGGGCCGGATTAATTTATTGGGTTCTCAGCGCAATCGTGTTGCACATTTATCCGATCATGCTCCAACGCTATAACCGGCCACGTGTTCGCCGGTTACTGGCGAAGTTGACAACAAGGCAATCGCATCTAAACGAAACCGATGGTCACCAAATCCAAATTGAAAGTTAAATCAAAGGATGGCTTTCTTTATTGTTCGAATGGCAACTCACTGCTCAATAAGGAACATCGACTGACAGTGGAAACTGAAATCCTGTGGCGGTTGGCCTCGAATAACAAGTTAATGCACGTAAAGCCACACTTACGAGTGGTTCTGGAGAGAAAGATCGCTTGATCTGGCTCTAGTTGATATACCCATGTTTTGCGACAAAATGTTGTTGGCTGAATTAAATACTTGCAGATTAAAGTGCGTGCGATAGCATTGGGTACTCACTTATTGATAATGGCGTGGAACCATAAGGTTGCGTGCCGATAATCGTAACCCTTATCTTCATTGGGCAATCCTATGACAGACGAATCCAATCCCTATCGTTCGCCACATTCGAAGCCGAGCGTTGGTGACCAAGATGCTAACCCGTCGAACACCGAACACTTGTCTGGCAAGTTAGTTGTATTGTCCACCTTTGTGGATGTCACAGAGGCGCATCAGTTTCGCAGTCAACTTGAGGCCAATGGCATCGCGGCAAAGGTAGCCAATGAAGCGACAACTGCTATTTTCGGGCCAACATTGACAGGGCCCTCGAGCGCGTTCTGGATAGAAGTATTGATAATGGAATCTGATTCAGCCAAGGGTTTAGAAATCAAAAATCAATGGGATCTGCGCCAGCAGGAAGAGGCCGTCGAAATCCCCGAATGGATTTGCCAATGCGGAGAAACCGTGGACGCCGGTTTTTCTATGTGCTGGAATTGCGATACTGCCTATATCGCCACAAAGAATTAGGCACTTACAGCCAGCACAGGGTTCTGGCTCGGTGATCATATATAAAATGCGGCTTAAGCCATTTACTGCCAACCTAATCTTTTCTCGCCAATTGAATTGTACGATGGGTTTATCCGAACGCGAGTACATGCGAACTCCTGATGATCCGCCAATTTCCAATTTTACTGTTGGTTTGATCGGGCTGGCCGTTCTTGCGACCATATTTCTGATTCCACGATTCTTTTCGGCACGCACGTCATACCGGTCGCCGGAATTGGGCGATGAACAGCTTGAGAGCCAGCCGATCGTCAATGATCCAAAAAAAAGTCGCCGCGAAAGATTGGCAGAGATTTCACCAATCGACATCAATGTTGCGACCTACAACGACTTGCTACTGCTCCCCAGAGTAAACGACACGCTCGCATCGGCAATCATTGCTGGGCGACCGTTTCATTCAGTCGAACAGCTCGATGACGTATACGGGATTGGTCCGAAAACACTTGATTTGCTTCGGCCGAATGTTATCGTTGACGACCAATCCATCGCCCAGTATTTCCCCAACGCGACCCCTAAGCTCGCTGAGGGGACATCGACCGACAGCGAAGACAGAAATCCTGTGGCAGTTGCCTTCGAATAACAAGGTAATGCACGCAAAACCACACTTGCGAGTGGTTCTGGATTGGGCGGTGTCGTCAAGCTGAATCTTTTTCAGACGTCAATTCTGTCGCTCAACTGCACCGATGTCGATTCTGCCAACGACCCGGTTTTGTCCCAGCACGTCAACGCTGAACGGGTCGTCGATGTCTAGCCCTCGATCAATACCGATCGATCCAGCGGCCAATTCAAAAGTTCCAGGCACAAAACCAGGATCGGTGTCGTAGAAGTTCGTCGAGTCGTTAGCGAATCCTGCGTCGGGACCATCCAGAATGTTGTACTGGAG
>CAZOXC010000646.1:0-2723 GCA_964583205.1 uncultured Pirellulaceae bacterium
CGGGCGACGCGGGGCGCGCGGCGCGGCCGCCGGCGCGCCGCCGGCGGCGAACCCCGAGGCGCCGGCGGGCGCTGCCGGCGCCGGCGTCTGCTCCACTGCCTCGACGAGCGAGGAGCGGCCCGAGACGCGCTTGGTGAAGCCCGGTAGCACGCGCTCGATCCGTTCGCGGATCGGTGGGTGGGTGGCGCCGAGGCCGCCGAAGAAGCGCTTGATGCCGTCGGCGAAGAACATGTGGCTGGCGACTTCGGCATTCGCAGTTTTCAATGCGCCCGCGGTATGGCTGCCGCCAATCATTTTCAGGGCACCGGAAATTCCTTCTGGATTTCGAGTAAATTGCACGGCAGATGCGTCCGCCAGGTACTCGCGTTGCCGCGAAACAGATGCCTTGATGAGCCGAGCGAAAAACAAGCCGACGCTGCCGAATACCAGGAGCGTTAACGCGATGGCCAGAATTGCACCAGCGCCTTTATTGTCACGACCGGAGCGAAACGCGGCGCCTCGCAAAATGAAATAACCGATCAAAGCCAGTAGCTGAATGCCGTGCAGTACACCGATCATCCTCAGGCTCATTCGCATGTCGCCGTTGAGAATGTGACTGAATTCGTGAGCGATGACTCCCTGCAATTCATCTCGATTAAGCTGTTCGATCGTTCCTCGATTGACTCCGATCACGGCATCATCGATGGAATGTCCGGCGGCGACCGCATTGATACTGGTTTCTTCATCCAATACATAGACTGGCGGAACCGCGGTACCTGAAGCCAGCGCCATTTCCTCGACCACGTTTAGAATTCTTCGCTCGACGGGATCAACAGAATTGGGTTGCAGCCTTCTTGCCCCCAGCGAGTTGGCGACAGCGCTGCCGCCGCCACGAAGTTCGAACATCTTGTACCAGCTACCGATGCAGATGACGAACACAACACCCACAATGACCGCCAGCAGCAGCGGCAGATTGAAAAAAGAAAACTGTTCTTCGATGACGCCCTGCGAGTCAAGTCCCAGAAAGATCATCGCAAGCACACAATAAATTCCGCCGACCATGCCGATCACGGCGAAAATAAAATAGACCACTAACCACTTGGTTTGCTTGCGCGCGTGGTCCTGGCTGGCAAAAAAATCCACTGTCGTGCTCTCAAAAGTTCAGTGAACGCAAAAGTAAGCCTGTCCCGAATAACGACTAGAACGAGACCTTAGGTGCTTCTTTAGCTTTTGGTTCTTCCAGCTCGAGTAATTCTGCGGGGAGGAAACCGAACGTTCCGGCGATAAAGTTTGTGGGGAACTGTTCGCGTGCAGTGTTGTACTGCATGACGGCATCGTTGAATCCCTGGCGAGCGTATGCCACCTTGTTTTCGGTCGACGTGAGTTCTTCCTGCAGGGCCATCATGTTCTCGTTGGCTTTCAGATCAGGATAGGACTCGGCAACCATGAGTAATCGACCCAGCGCACCGCCCAGATTGGACTCGGCACTAGCCAGGTTTTTGATGGCCGTCGGGTCACCGGGTTTGCCGGCCGCTGCTTTACCTGCATCGAATGCCTGGTTTCGAGCCTCGATGACTTGTTGCAGAGTTTCTTGTTCGTGTTTCATGTAGCCCTTGGCGGTTTCCACCAGATTCGGAATCAGGTCATAACGCCGAGTCAGTTGAACATCAATTTGGGCGTAAGCGTTCTCATACCGGTTTCGAAAACTAACAAGTTTGTTGTACATACCGGCGACGATGAAACCGACAACAATCACCAGCACCAATATGACGCCTAAAAATAAAAAGATTCCGCCCACAAGCGTCTCCCAATCAAGTTGCGAAGTTTGTTTTACCTGTTTCCAACATCTTCTGGTAAACGATCCCTCTCGGCGCGCAAACCGACGCAAAAAGGCTGTAGGAAACAACTTGGTATTCGAATAGTACGTTCGAATATTGCCCTATTTTGACGCGTTAAACGATATTTATGCAAGCCGGCGCGATTCCTTACGACTGGAATTGCTCCAAAAACTCAACATTGCTGGGCAGCAAATTCTTCAAGCCCAACATTTGTTGCCTGGTCAGCCAATTGAACGAGGCGACCTCTGTTGGCTCCGGTCGAATTACCTGACCGGCGTCAATGGTGGCCGCGTACCAGTTCAGTTCGACGCCTCGCTGGTTAAAACTCTGAAACAACCGGTCGCCAGCCTGGACTCGAATTCCAAGTTCCTCGAACAGTTCTCGGACAAGCGCTGCTTCGTCCGATTCGCCTGACTCGATACCACCACCGGGAAAGCAGATCATGCCACCAGCGCGGATATGGCTGGCTCGCTCAATCACCAGGAATCGTCCCTGCTCTTGAATGACACCAATCACGGCACGTAATCCTGGCCGAGCGGGCTGGGGAGAAGTCATCATATTAACTCGTCAATTTGGTCGCGAATCTCGCCCGAATCATAAGAACGCGTAACCGGGATTCGCAATATTGGCAGTCCGGCCGATTCCATGGCATGGTCGACAAAGTTGTCTCGCTCAATACGATCAGCTCGCTGATGTGAAGAGTCGTCGAGTTCAATTGCCAGAACCGGTTCCAGCGTCCGTTCATCGCAGAGGACAAAATCGATATGCTTGCCAACAATTTTGTTAAACCAGCTTCGATAATTTTTTGTACCCGAATCCACTTCCAGCAGATCGGCAATTCGAACCATGGCAAAAATGGTATACGATCCCCCGACCGCTCGCTGCAGTGCTCGGTAGAATCGGAAT
>CAZOXC010000647.1:0-2722 GCA_964583205.1 uncultured Pirellulaceae bacterium
CCAGAAAGCGAACCAGTTAAACCCAGAAGCGATCAAAATACTGAGCGTGTAAACCGACTCGCCGCCAGCGCCATGTGCCCTGAAACCCCATGTACACGACATTGCCGGCTCCGTAGCGACCAATCACCAGCAGAGGTTGATTGCCTTGCTCGCTGACGTTGTCGCCGCGTTCCATCAGCACTCGAGCAGCCGGTTTCGCGGTTTCCGTCGGATAGCTCCACAACACGCTGGGCATTTTCGCCCACAAGCCTTCGTTGATACTCAAGTCTTTGCTGTAGCTCATGACCGGGTGATCCAGATTGTGCTTGACCACCAGCATTCGACCGGGTCGCTGTTGAGCGGCCGAGGTCAATAAGTCCGCTTCGGCAGCGGCAAAGAAGTTTTCGTCACCGAATTTTACAGGCAACATGTCCCGCATGCCTTTGAAGCGATTCAACGTCATGAACAAATTCGTGAACTTGGGACCGGCCATGTACATCACGCCGCCGGCCTTGCGTTTACAAAACAGTTTCATCGCTTCAACCCATTCTTCATCGAATTCATTCGGGTTGGGATCAAACATCATGATCACATTGTATTGACCAAGTTGCTCGATCGTGCGAGGCAGTTCCGCGATGGGTTCGTTGCCTTCCTGCGGTCGATCCTGATCCATGGTCTGCAACCAGCAACTCAGTGAAATCGCACCATCGCGCTGCAGCAGACGCTGAACAAAGCGATATTCCCAGGTCGGCGAGCCGGCGATCAGCAACACTTTGACTTTCTCGTCCACAACTTCGACTTCCGAAGAGGTCATCGCGTTGTCGCCGGTTTCACTCTCGTCTTCGATGCTTTGAATTTTAACGGTGTAAGTGAACTTGCCGGGCGTTGCCACGACGTGCGAGAAATCGGCACGCATCCGGCCGCCGTTGGGCGGTACATCAACGTCCTGAGAATCGATCACTTGCTCGCCAGTCGGATTTCCATTGGCATCGATCTCATGCTGTACAAGTTCGACTTCGACCTGACTATCCTGGACATCTTCCGCATACAAAAGAGTTTCAATTTCAAACTGCTCGTTAGGTTGAGCTTTGCTGCGCACGTAGATGTCAGTCACCGACAGGTTTTTGGGTCGAGCCGAATCGCCAACACCAACGGTCATGATGGGGATGTTTTTTGCTTTGGCTTCTGCCGCCAGCTCCATCAGTTGCTCGGACCCGTTGTGCTGACCGTCCGAGGCCAGCACGATTGCCGACAAACGGTTGGTGTCGCTCAACGATTCCTGCAGAGCTTGCCACAAATCAGTACCTCGGCCACTGGCAATCAAGGGCGGAAATTTGTTGGATTTATCCGAGGCCGCTTGCGGGTCGGCCGGCGCGTCACTGTCCTGCTGGTTTTGATCTTCTTGATCACCGTCCTGGATGGGCGGAAACAACTCGACCTTGTTCACCACTTCGGAAACATCCACCAGTTGCAAAGCGCCCTTGCGGCGAATGCCCTGGATCGTGGCCAGTTGATCCCGCTCGATCGCTCGACTGAAAATCTCGGCTCGTGAATAGCGGCCTTCCTGAATTTCTTCCACAGACCAGCCTGTCGCATCGGCCACGCGCTGGGCCGACTCAAGGTTCTTGTATTCGTCTTTGCGCGCAAACGACAGCGATGCATCACGCATCACAACAATGTTGGGCTTGAGCGAATCCGTCTGCTTAAATGTGATCGAGGGCTTCAGCCACAACAGGATCAGCAGCAACACGACCGTGAACCGCAGAATTCCCAACACCCATTTCATCGGCATGGGGCAGGTATTGATTTCCCGCACGTACAACCAGATGACGCCGATGGCGACAGCCACAATGACTCCAATCAGGACAAACACTCCCCACGATTCGGGCATGTTCAACCAGACCAGTTCCGGAGTTCCTTCGCGAGTTGCTTGTTCGCCAAGCAACCATTCGAGTATTTTATTTTCGGCCAGCAAATGCACGATCTATGTCCTGTGTGTTATTTCTGGTTTAGAGATTCTTGTTGCCTTGAGTCGTCGTCTGAGTCGTCCTTGTCCGCATCTTCGTCGTCTGCGTCTTCGTCTGCGTCATCCTTGTCTGCATCTTCGTCGTCCGCGTCTTCGTCAGTTTCCGGTTGTTCTGGTTCGGGTGGTGCGGCGGCCAGTTTGTACAAGCGGTTGCCACCGACGACCCAGATTTTCTCTCCGTCACTGTACAAGTTGCCGACGGGTGCGCCGCTTCCCGTTCGCACACCCACTCGTGCCAGTTGTTCGCCCTGTCCGTTTTTGCCTTCCAGGCTGTAATGCGCGATTGAATCTTCGATCGGCACATACAATCCGTTTTCTGTCAGCATTGCGCGGCCCAGTGACTTTTCATCACGAAATTCCTCGACCCATTCCCAGCGACCCTGGGCGCGAATACTGATTGCGGCAATCGAGTTGGTGCCGCCAAGATAGATCTTGTCACCATAGATGCCGATCAAGTAATCGAACTTGTTTCCAAACGGGCGGTTGTCGGTCTTCCAGAGAAACTTGGCCGACTGGCGATCTATGGCCCACACATTGTCATAGTCCGAACCGAACAACAGCAGAATGTTGCCCATCGGGATCACCATGTCGGTTTCCCAGCCGTCCATGATCATGGTTCCGCTGATGCCAACGCCTTGCAGCGAGGGATCGTCTTTGCCCGTTCGTTCGTAACGTCGAGCGTATTGGATGGTGCCGGTCAATGGATCCAGTGCGAAG
>CAZOXC010000648.1:0-2718 GCA_964583205.1 uncultured Pirellulaceae bacterium
GAATAGATCGTCATATCGCCTGCGCGGAATTCCGGCTAAAGCGGGTACCGCAAACGGGCCGCGCGAGCTTTGACGAACTCTTTATCCCAGTCTAGTTTATCCAGCTGGAATCGTTGAATATGGCAGGCGGAATTTGATTCAAAAGTCGGTGAACAGGGGCTAATTTAAGCAGATACCTGAATTTGCCCGCTATTTATTCCGCTTGCCGATGTTTCTGGATAAGAAATCGGCCTGCTGTTCCAGTTCGATTTCCTGCCGTCTGAGTGCCTGTCGGCGGCGAGCTTCCGCCAGCACCGCTTCTTCATATTCTTCCAGGATAATGATCTCGGCCGTCACATCGACTTGCGATGAACCCGCACTGGAGCCGATGGCTCGGTTGTTGAACAAGCGATTCACGCCGGGGATATTGCTGAGCCCAGGCACGCCTCGCTGGATGGAACCAGATGCCGAGCGATTCACGCCACCCAAACGGACTCGGCCACCGTCGGGAACCATCACCGCTGTGCTCACGTTGAAGACTCGAAACGTTGGCAACTGAACGACCTGCGAATGAGCCTGGCAGGCAGGCAACATCATCCAGGCAGCCGTAACCGAAGCGATTAGCGCGAGTATTCTGAACATGGTTTTGCAGATCCTTTAAGAGACGCCCCAACACACTATATCATTGTATCGGTGAATCGACCTGCGGGCCAGAATCAAATTTGCTCGACAAATCCCTGAAATGCTGGAATGCTGCGGCGTATTTATCGGGTGAATTTGAAAATGGTGAAATCAAGCTGTTTAAGGTGGGGCGGTTGGTCGGACAGCGATTCTGGACCAGCCGCTGGTTTTCGGCGATTAAGGCTTGACGGTCTGGGGCAAATCCAATAATTTGTCACGTTCCCTTGCAATTTGGAGCGGGGAACGTTCTGGCAGTTCTTGCCCGCAAGATCTCCGGCGTTTATGGAGATACACGTAAAAATCAATGGAATTAGCGGGTTCGGTACGCGATAACTTCGCGGTTTAGCCGCGAATGCCCACAAAGTTAATCCAATAAAGCAATACAGTAGAGCTAACAACTCAGCGGAGCAGTTTTTCAGTGTCCACACCTATCCAAGAAGTCATTCGGATTCGAATGGAAGCCTACGATCACTCGGTCCTGGACTTGAGTGCCGAGGAAATTGTGAATACTGCCAAACGAACCCACTCGGTTGTGCATGGGCCAATTCCACTGCCAACTCGAATTGAACGTTACACGATTCTTTCGGGTCCGCACGTGAACAAGAAGGCTCGGCAACAGTTCGAAATCCGAACTCACAAACGACTGATCGACATCGAACAGGCCACAGCGCAAACGATTGAGGCGCTTAACAAGCTCAGCTTGCCGGCCGGCGTCGAAATTAAGATCAAAGCCACGTCCAAATAACAATACGTCTAAGTAGCAACTTAGTAGTTAATACACAAATATGAATTGGAAGCTCTGCAGGTAAGGCGGATTGCGATCCGTGCTCCTTCCGAGCAAACATCACTGAATCAAAACGGTTACTGCCATGAGTAAAGGTATACTCGGCCAGAAGGTCGGGATGACACAGATATTCGACGCCGAAACGGGCGTAGCGACTCCGGTAACCGTGATTCAGGCCGGGCCGTGCACTGTGCTTGGTTTGCGTTCCAATGACCGAGACGGCTACGAAGCCGTACAGCTCGGTTTTCTCGATAAGGTTCGTCCGCAAAAGGACAACCGCAAGCGACCAAGTCAGGCTGCTCGTTCAGAGCGAGGCCAGGTCGCCGACATTAAGAGCAAGCGTGGTAAAAAGCTTGCTGCACAGAATGTCGAAGCTTCAGTCAAAGCCAATTGCGAACCCAAAAAGTTCATCCGCGAATTCCGTGGTTCAACCGAAGGGTTTGAAGTCGGGCAGGAAGTCAAAGCCGACGTATTGAGTGACGCCACCGCCGTTGATGTGGCCGGCACCAGTAAGGGTCGGGGCTTCGCAGGCGTCATGAAAAGACACAATTTTTCGGGCCAACGGGCCACACACGGTGTAAAAAAGGTTCATCGTCATGCTGGTGGTACCGGTATGAGTGCCTCTCCCAGTCGTCTGTTTAAGGGTCGACGAATGTCGGGCCAGTACGGAAACGAACGAGTCACCGTGCGGAATCTGGAAGTGGTTAAGGTGGACGCCGAGAACAACTTGATCCTCGTCAAAGGTGCAGTTCCCGGACCGAACGGTGGGCTGCTGATGATTAAAGAAACCAACAAGCTGGGTTAAGGGTTGATTGGGTTAATCACGATCGGTTGATTGATTTTAATTTTGGATAAGAGCCATGGCGAGTTTGCCAGTTTACGATAAATCAGGAAAGAAAGTCGGATCCTACGAGATCGATCCGGAGCAGATTGCGCCGGAGATCAACAAGCAATTGCTGCATGACGCGGTTTTGATGTACCAGGCCAATCGTCGCCAGGGTTCACATCGCACCAAAAACCGCGCGGAGGTTTCCGGAACCAACAAAAAGATGTACCGACAAAAGGGCACAGGTAATGCTCGAGCGGGTGCCAAGCGAAGTGGTGTGCGACGCGGCGGTGGTCACATTTTTGCCATCCGGCCTCGCGATTACTCCTACCGCTTGCCCAAGAAGGCATTGCGGCTGGCGACTCGGATGGCACTGGCCGGCAAGATTCGCGATGAACAAGTTGTCGTGATCGACGACTTGTCGATGGATCAGCCACAAACCAAAGCC
>CAZOXC010000649.1:0-2716 GCA_964583205.1 uncultured Pirellulaceae bacterium
GGATTACATTCAACAGGCTGCCAAAGGTTTGGAGTACGCACACCGCAAAGGCGTCGTCCATCGGGACGTTAAACCTTCCAACCTATTGCTCGATGATGAAGGCGTCGTCAAAATCCTTGATATGGGCTTGGCTCGACTCGGGAAAAGCGGAATTGGCGGTCACGAAGTGTCACGTCACTTGACGACCACTGGACAGGTCATGGGCACTGTCGAATACATGTCGCCCGAACAAGCCGAAGACACCCGAGTTGCTGATGCCCGCAGCGACATTTATTCACTCGGTTGCACACTGTACCGACTGGTAACCGGAATCGCACCTTTCGCGCGCGACACCGTCGTCAAGACCATATTGGCGCACCGCGAATCTCCAATTCCTGACGTTTCTGCTACACGTGTTCCTGGACTGGCACCGATTGACGATTTATTTCGAAAAATGGTCGCCAAGAAGCCTGAAGATCGAATTCAAACAACAACTCAATTGATCCAGGAAATTACGCGGCTCACCGAAACGGTCGACTTCGAACGTTCAAGTCAAGTCGTTGATGTTGATATTGAAGTCGTACAGTCTGGTGCGTCGCCATCGGACTTCCCAACCGTTTTTCGGAAGAATGAATCCAAACCAGAAATTGAATACAAAACAGACGTGGTTTCGCAAGAGTCGCCGGTCAGTAATTCGAACGAAGCCAAGCCAGTTCCTGGCATCCAGTCAGCCATTGCGGCTGGCTATCAGGCGTCGGACCTCAATCCTTATGCAGCGCCAACTGGGTCAGAGTCGCAACAACAACAATTTATCATCGGCAAGGCACATCGAGGCGGTCTGATTCTAACAATGGGGATCATCGGCATTTTGCTTTGCGCCACCTATCCACTTGCCATCCCGGTACAGGTCGTAACTTGGATTTTCGCTCGTTCTGACATGAAGCAAATGAAAGCTGGAATTCGCGATCCTGATGGTAAGACATTGACTCGAATTGGCAAGATTCTGGCGATGGTTGGTTTTGCAATTTCATTCATCGTCTTCTTGGCTGGTTAGCGCCAATGATGTCCTCACGATCTAGTGGTCTGTCAGACCTGAATTGACGGGTACAGTTTCTTCAGTTTTATTCTTGCATCATCAGTTTTGAATTGCCAGTCAACGGTCGCCTCTGAATCATTTCTAGCTTCAGTCCAAGCCGCAACTTCGGTTTCAAGTCTTTGCTTGTTGGGGATTCGTCTATTGAGGCATTGTTTTGCCAGGGAGGCCAGTTCGGTTTCAGCCATATTGAGCCAGCTGCCGTGCTTTGGCGTGTAGTGAATTTCCAGCTTCTCGATCAACCTGCGAGCCTCCTGTGGTTCAAAGGCCTCGTATAGCGAGCCCAACTTGTGGGTGTTGGGGTTGTCCATGACCAGAATAATTTTCTCCGCATCAGGATCAAGCTCGTCAACGAGTTTCTTGACCACGTGCGCGAAGTCAACTTTCGTACGTCGGTCAGTCACCTCGACATGCCGCCACCCTGCCAGTGGCTCAAAAAGCATAAACAGGTTCGCGACACCGTTGCGTTTGTATTCGTAGTCTTCGCGGGCTGGAGTTCCGCGTTTTGCGGGGATTGAGTTTCGTGTTTCGCCAACGAGTTGCTTGCTCGTTTCATCGAGGCATACAACGGGCCGTTTGGGATCGTAGGGGCGTTGATACACCTCAAGGACATCCTCCATGGCGGCTACGAATTCAGCGTTCTTCTCGGGAGGAATCACCCATTGTTCCTTCAAGTGAGGCTTAAGTTCGTTTTTTTCAGCGTCTCGCGAACACACTCGTGGCTGACTGAATCGACAACTTCTAATGCGATCAGACGATCAGCAAGTAAACGTAATGTCCATCGACTTCGACCTTCGGGGGCTTCGCTGCATGCTGTTGCAATCAACGTTGCTTCGGCTTTGCCGTCGAGTTTACGATAAATCCGCTTGCCAGTGTTCTTGCGAAAAACTGCCGAATCCAATCCCTCTTCAACGAATCGCCGACGAACACGAAAAACCGTCGAAAGGCTGACGTTGGAGAATTCTGCATTCTCGGCATCTGTCTTGCCTTCATCCGCCTTGAGCAAAACACGGGCTCGTCCAAGAATTGAGACAGACTTACCACCTTTGCGGATCAAGTCTTTGAGGAACTTACGTTCGTCATCGGTCAATTCAACTACAAAACGCTCTGACTTCGTTTTCATCTCGCCCTCCATGGCAAAAGTGCACTGTGAGCGAAAAAAGAAAACTAGTCAACTCAGATTTGACGGACCACTAGGGTCGCAGCCTGAATCGCTTGCATTGGACTCATGCCTCCAGCGACCATCAATTCAAATTCACGAGCATTGTCGCCGTGCGGTGAAACGCCCGAATCGGTTCCGAAGGCGATCTTGACGCCGGCAGCATGCGCCCTGGCAAAAGTCTTCATGATCAGCGGACCAATCGCCGCAGCCTTTGGACGTACGACAGCTGGAAAGTAGTCATCTTCTTTGGATTTGTTCGCAACCCAGTCTCCCGCCATCAGGGTCGGAACGTAGTAGGTGCCTCGCTCTTTCATCAAATCCATGACTTCGGTGGTCATGTATGTGCCGTGTTCGATCGAATCGACGCCAGCGAGGACCGCACGCTTCATTCCTTCGGTTCCATGAGCGTGAACCGCGACGGTCATCTCGTAGTCACTGGCAATTTCGACAATCGCCTCAAGTTCGTCTTTGGTGAATTGTGG
>CAZOXC010000650.1:0-2714 GCA_964583205.1 uncultured Pirellulaceae bacterium
GGGCAGGGCAGCGATTCGCTGGAATTGAACAGTGGAAATAGCGATCGAGTCCGGGTTCAGGATGGCTTGATTGAAATCACCAATTCGAATCGTCCCGATATCCAGGTCAACGGCGTTGAACAATTCCAACTCACCGGCAGCGGTGCCAACGATCAGGTACGATTGATTGGTTCCAGTGGCGATGATTTCCTGAGGCACTCCGTCAACGGAACTCGGTTTGTCAGCCAGGGCCGAACCTATCAACTGGATGGTTACCGAACACTCAACGCCAACCTGGCTGGCGGAAATGACATCGTGCGGCTATTCGGTACCGCTGGAAATGATCGTCTTTTACTGGACAACCACTTGGCCGAGTTTCGTTCGGCAGGACAGTTTATCGGGGTCAATGGCTGGAACGACTTGCAGGTACAGTCGTTCGCCGGTCACGACATTGCCAATCTCTCCGGCTCTGACCTTCACGATCAATTTACTATCGGCGCTGACGAATCCATACGTCAATCGGATTCGACTTTTGTTTCTGCAAGTGGATTTGAGCGAGTCAACATTGTCACTGATCAAGATCAGGACTCTATTCACTTTTCCGGCAGCGAACAGGACGACCGCTTGAAAGCAACCTATTCCAAATCGATTTTAACCAATGACTCGGCGACCATCGTGGCTGAAGGTTTTGCTCGAACCATTGTCGATGTATCCGGGTCGGGTGGAAATGATCGAGCCGTAATTGCTGACTCGAGCGGCTCGGATCAATTGTCTGCACACCGGACCGCCACCACGCTGACCAATGGTATTCAACAAGTCACGGCTCGAGGATTCGGCAGCGTTGATGTGCAATCTTCCGGTGAAGGAAACGACAGCGCGATTGTCATTGGTAGCAATCTGGCCGAGCGTCTGAACTTCTCAGAAGACCTGGCGATACTCGTATCAGATCAACACCTGGTTCGTTTTGCCGGTTTCGATCAAGTTAACGCGGAGGGGCTTGGCGATCTGGATCATGTGATCATCAACGGTTCGATCGGCAACGATCGCTTGATTGTATCAGCCTCGCATCTGCAATTTGAAACCAGCCGGTCCCAATTGGTACTGGATAGTTTCGGCACGGCTACCGTGTTCGGAAACGGAGGCTTGGACACCATCGATATTCTGGAGGTAGACAACGATGACTTGTTGTTCGCCCGCGAGAACGAGATCCAGGCGTTGCTGGACAATTCTGAAGTCCGAGCGTTGGATTTCGTATGGCTCGATGCGACAGCCCAGGAAGGTCACACCGCCTCATCGGATATCGAGGCGGTAGACTTCTGGTTCGACTTACACGGCGACTGGAACGAGTAACTATTCGCCTCGCGAATCCTCTTCACCGTCTTCCTGGCCGCCTTCGCCTTCGCCCGAATCGGTCATGTTTTTGTAGTCGGGAACCGGCCGCATATAAGAACGGTCGGGGCAACCAGTAAACGAAACGACAATGAAAGCCGCAGCCAGCAACCCAGCCATCAAGTTCTTGAAATACATGGTTTTTCTCTCAGGGACAAAAAAAGACGGCTTTCATAAAAGCCGTCTCTTAAATTTATCTTTTGAACTTGAATTGACCAGCCCTAGTCCAGAGTCGTTGTGCGACCGTCATTTCGGCTTCCAAGATCAGCGCTCAATTGAAGGTCGATCAAAGCACTAATAAAACGAGTCGAACCATCGGCGAACACAAAATTGACACCATCGCCAGCGTGCCAACTTCCGTGCGACCAGGCAATTTGTGATTCTTCAACGAAACTGGCAGTGGCCAATCCAGCGTCATCGAACCGGTGATAATAGTTCAACGGAACTGCAGACGAACCAGTAAATTCAGATTGGTCACATACGTTACAGGTATTCAAATCATTCTGTGGCGACCCAATCAACCAGTGATCGGAACCCAAAACGTTTGTGCCATATGTCGAAGTGTCAAATATCGCTTCGCCGATCAGAAACGTGTTACTCAGCCCATCGTCAACGTCTCGTTGGCGAACGATGGTCGGCAAGCCCTCAAAAATCAATGCTCCAGAAGAATTAAAGATACTCTTCTGCGTAGTAGTCATAACTCCCGAACGAAAAGCTTGAACATCATCTTCCTGGTGACTGATCCATGGACCCCCGCCCGGAATAAACTCAAGGTTTTGGTAGATAGTTGAACTGGCAGCATACCCGAGCTCAGCTGCTAAAGTCCCGCTCGCTGTCGCGGTGTAACTGGAAGGCACACGTTGAGCAATTAACGATCCGCCAGATCCGGATGAAACAAACTCAGAAACCGGGTCCGAAGGGCAGCGGAATAAATTAAGTGGAGTTGAGCAGGCAAGTTCACCTTGAGCTGCATCAGCCCAATCCCAGGAATTGTTTGGGTCAAGCGGTTCGACTGCTCTAAAAATCGAATCCTGTTCAACGTAAGGCAACAGGTAACACTGCCAGGCTGTTCCCTCGCCCAAGGACACTGCAGGTGGAAACCTGCGCTGAGCGCTCACGTAATTTTGAGTCGCCAATCCCATCTGGCGAATCTTGTTTAAGCACGACGTTCGGTTCGCAGCTTCGCGAACCTGCTGCACAGCCGGCATAAGCATGCTCATCAAAATGCCGATCACGGCAATCACAACAAGCAACTCAATCAGGGTAAAGCCCGATTTTCGAGTTGAACGATTCATCGATATAGCTCCTCAAACGAAATGAAAACTGGTCGGTTTCTATCCATAGCC
>CAZOXC010000651.1:0-2713 GCA_964583205.1 uncultured Pirellulaceae bacterium
GGCATACGAGATCTAGTACGGTCTCTTGGGCTCGGAGATGTGTATAAGAGACAGATTTTTTGACCAGGTCGCTGTGTTCGTTGGCAACTTCAGACAAGCTGCCAAAAATCACTCCCTTTTCGGCCCATTCCGCCTGCAGTTCTGAACCCTGGCTTATCCCGTTGATCGATGAAGAGTGTCCGCCCAATTCAACGCCTTGCGACAACAGGGCTGTCGGGAACGGTTGATCCGTTTCGGTCGGCAACTGAAATTTGTCCAGATTGAACAAACGGATATCGGTTCGCATCCATTCTTCATCCTGTTGACCGGGCCAGTCAAGTTCATTGAATTTGGCCCAGGCATTGCGTCGCATTTCAGACAGCCAGTCCGGCTCATTGCGTGAGGCCAGAAATTCTTCGAATCCTTCATTGGTGAACGAAAAATGTTTTGTTTCAGTCGCTAACGTCATTTCAATTCAATCGTTATTTCGTTGTTGAGTCAATTTGATTTGTAGTTGATCGCTTGATCAGCCAGGACTACCCGACCGAGCCTTCCATCTGCAACTGGATCAAACGGTTCAATTCAACCGCATATTCCATGGGAAGCTCTTTGACCAGCGGCTCGATAAAACCGTTCACGATCATCGTGCTGGCTTCCGCTTCGGAAAGACCACGGCTCATCAAGTAGAACAATTGTTCTTCGCCAATCCTGGAAACACTGGCTTCGTGCCCGATCGACACGTCCTGCTCCATGATTTCAATGTACGGATACGTGTCACTGCGACTTTGCGGATCCAGAATCAACGCATCGCACACGACGTTGCAGCGCGAATTGGTAGCACCTTTTTCCACTCGAGCCAGTCCTCGGTAACTACTGCGTCCACCGTTCTTGGAGATCGATTTGGAAATGATCTGGCCGGTCGTGTCGGGAGCAACGTGTACCAGTTTGGCACCAGCATCCTGATGTTGACCACTGTTGGCGAAGGCGATCGAGAGAATCTCTCCTCGAGCACCTGGCTCCATCATGTACACGGCTGGGTACTTCATGGTGAGCTGGCTGCCCAGGTTGCCGTCGACCCATTCCATCACTGCATCCTGATAAGCGAAGGCTCGCTTGGTCACCAGGTTGTAGATGTTGTTGGCCCAGTTTTGAATCGTTGTATAGCGGCAGCGACCACCTTTCTTCACGACCACTTCAACCACTGCCGAGTGCAGAGATTCGCTGGTGTACATCGGAGCGGTACAGCCCTCGACGTAGTGAACTTGAGCGCCTTCATCGACGATGATCAGCGTTCGTTCGAACTGCCCCATGTTTTCTTCGTTGATGCGGAAGTAAGCCTGCAGAGGGAAATCGATTTTGACTCCCTTGGGGATGTAAATGAACGAGCCCCCGGACCAGACTGCCGAATTCAGAGCGGCGAATTTGTTGTCGTTAGTTGGAATCACGGTTCCAAAATACTCACGCAGCAATTCGGGATGCTCTTGCACAGCGGTGTCGGTGTCGGTGAAGATCACGCCTTTTTCAGCGAGGTCTTCCTGCAGCGAGCCGTACACAACTTCGCTTTCAAACTGAGCTTTCACGCCCGCCAGGTATTTTCGTTCGGCTTCCGGAATCCCCAGTTTCTCAAAGGTGTCTTTGATTTCCTGCGGAACGTCGTCCCAGGTCCGGCCCTGTTGATTGGTCGGTTTGAGGTAGTAGTAAATGTCCTGAAAATCGAGGGCAATATCGCCACCCCACTCGGGCATCGGCTTGGACTCGAAAACTTTCAAAGCATCCAACCGGAATTTGCGCATCCATTCCGGTTCGTTTTTCATTTCGGAAATCTGGTTCACGATTTCGGCATCGATTCCCTTTCGCGCTTTAAACACGGTCTCTTTCAATTCCGTTTTAAAGTCGTATTTGTTGATTTCCGTCTGCTTCAGTTCTTGAGCTTCGGATAGATCGTTGGTGGTGATATCTGTCGACATGATTTTGCTTCAGTATTGAAAATTCAGGTTCAATTATTCAGTATGCAGAATGTGTTTACGCTTCGACGGTTTCGACTTCGTCGTTGACTGCGGCCGCTTCCGGATTTTCGCTGCGAATGCGTTCGTAGCCTTGTTGGTGCAATTCTTCGGCCAGTTCTTTGCCACCGGTTTCCACGATTTTGCCGCCCAGGATCACGTGAGTGAAGTCGGGAGTGTTGTAGTGCAGGAGTTTGTCGTGGTGAGTAATGATCAGCAGTCCCATTTTCCCGTGACCGATCTCGGCAATACTCTGACTGGCCAGTCGAACGGCGTCAGCATCAAGTCCACTATCGGTTTCGTCGAGGATGGCAAAGCGAGGTTGCAGCATGGCAAGCTGCAGAATCTCGGCTCGTTTCATTTCGCCGCCCGAGAAACCGTCGTTGACGTAACGCCGAGCGAACTCGGAGTCCATCTGCAATTGATCCATGTTGGATTTGATTTCCTTGCGAAACTCCCGCATCGGAATCAGGTCTTCACCCTCTTTGCGATCCGGGTTGCGGACGTTGGTGGTGGCGTGTCGCAGGAAGTCGGCCATTTTGACTCCGGGAATCGCCATCGGTCGCTGGAATGCCATAAAGATCCCCAACCGGGCTCGTTCATCAGCTTCCATTTCCAGGATATCTTGGCCGTCCAGGGTGATCGATCCGTCGGTGACTTCATAATTCGGGTGACCCATGATCACCAGGCCCAGAGTGCTTTTGCCGCTGCCGTTAGGACCCATCAAGGCG
>CAZOXC010000652.1:0-2711 GCA_964583205.1 uncultured Pirellulaceae bacterium
TCTCGGAGTCGACTTATGCACTTGAGGAAATTCTTCTACTCGGCCTGCCACTCGCTGACCGTTGTCTGCGCGATGGCAATCAGTTGCAATCTAGCGGCGCAGGAGGCGAAGCCGGTTTTTAAGTCGCCGGTCGTCGACATCAATACGCCCGATTTACGCATCGAAATTTCGGTTGATATTGCTGGATGCGATTCTCTTTACCTGGTTGCCGATGATGGGGGAGACGGATTCAGTTTTGACTGGTGCGATTGGGTTAACCCTCGTCTGGTCGGTGAGGGAATCGAGCAGGATCTGACCGAGTTAAAATGGAAGACGGCGACCAGCGGCTATGGAGTAATCAACCTGGGCAGGAATTGCACTGGGGGACCGCTCAAGATCGCTGGCCAGCAGTTTGAAAACGGGTTGGGTACTCATGCGGTCTCCGTGATCCATTACGAGCTTCCGGTCGATCACGATTTCAAGAAATTTACAGCCACTGCTGGACTCGATAATGGCGGCACCGATCAGGCGTCTGGCCACAATGCCTCGGTGCAGTTTCTGGTGTTCACCGAAAAGCCGCCGGCCAGATACTTTCAATCAGGCAATCTGTTAACCGCCGATCACGATCTGGAAAATGTTCTGGAACAGTTTGATGTTCATGAAGAACTTGCTCTGGATTTGTTTGCGGCCGAACCGATGTTGGCGAATCCGGCAAACATGGACATTGATCATTTGGGGCGAGTCTGGGTTTGCGAAGTCCTGAATTATCGAGGACAAGCCAGGAATCAAACGCCCGAACGCCAGGAGTTGGGTGACCGGATTTTGATTCTTGAAGATAGCGACGGAGATGCTCGAGCCGACAAGCAAACCGTTTTCTATCAAGGCAAGGACATTGATTCGGCTCACGGCATCTGTGTGCTGGGCGATCGGGCGTTGGTGTCGGCCGGTAGTAGTGTATTCTGGCTGATCGATGAAGACGGTGACTCGAAAGCCGACCGCAAGGAATTGTTGTTTACCGGAATTTCGGGCGCTCAACATGATCATGGGATCCATGCATTTGTGTTTGGACCGGACGGCAAGCTGTATTTTAATTTTGGTAATCACGGCCGCCAGATCAAAGACAAGTCCGGTCAGCCGATCGTTGACGTCGCCGGCAATGAAGTCAACGATTCGCGGCAACCTTACCAACAAGGTATGGTGTTTCGCTGCAATCTGGATGGGAGCGAGTTGGAAACGCTGGCTTGGAATTTTCGAAACAACTGGGAGGTCTGCCTCGATTCGTTTGGCAACTTGTGGCAGTCCGACAACGATGACGACGGTAACCGCGGTGTCCGGATCAATCTGGTAGTTCCCTTCGGCAACTATGGCTTTCGCGACGAGACCGATGGCAGTGGCTGGCAAGCGTTTCGAACCGGTTGGCACGCAGACATTCCCAAACGGCATTGGCACTTGAATGATCCAGGCGTGATGCCGAATTTGTTGCAGACCGGTGCTGGTTCACCGACCGGTATTTGTGTTTACGAAGGCGATTACTTGCCAAAGGTATTTCGTAATCAAGTGATTCACTGCGATGCGGGTCCCAACATTGTCCGAGCCTATCCGGCCGAAGTTTCCGGAGCAGGTTTTGAAGCCACGATCGTTAACATCATGGATGGCTCGAAGCACAATCAATGGTTTCGCCCTTCCGACGTTTGTGTCGCGCCGGACGGATCTTTGATTGTTGCCGATTGGTATGATCCGGGCGTGGGTGGTCACGGCATGGGTGATTCTCAACGCGGTAGGTTGTTTCGAGTCTCCATGCCGGACTCGGTTGGAATCTACAAAACGCCAACATTCGATTTCGAGACGATTGAAGGTTGTATTGCAGGTTTAAAGAGTCCCAACCAGGCTGCCAGGTACTTGGGTTTTCAAGGCCTGCTGGATAAAGGCGAAGATGCGATCGAGTCCCTGTACCCGTTATTGCAGGATGGTAACCCGGTGTTTCGTGCTCGAGCAATGTGGGTGATTGCGAAGTTGGTCCAACCGCCGCAGGATCGACAGCGTCTGTTTGATCTGGTGCTGAACGACGACAGCGAACAAGTTCGGGCAGCCGGCATTCGAATGCTGGGACAACACCAGGAACTGGAACGATTGCTGGATCAGCGTAATTCGCTCAAGTCAGATATGGAGCGTCGAGTGATGTTGAGTTTGCTAAGTCCGAACTCGGGACTCGAATTGACTGAAGCGGATCGGTTAGAAGTTTGGTTGACGATTTTCAAATCTTATGACGGAAGCGATCGTTGGATGCTGGAGTGTCTGGGCATTGCCGGAACAGGATTGTGGGATCAGATTCTCCAGGAACTAACCGGTGAATCTGATGAGTGGCTGGATTTGGTTTCTCATCGAGAAGTGGTTTGGCGTTCGCGAGGCGAACGGACGGCAGGTTTATTGGCCCAGTTAATTTTGCTGGAAGGTACTTCGGGGGAGCAGTGTCGACGCTATTTTCGGGCACTCGATTTTCAAGAACCGCAATATCGTGATCCGGCGACGCTGCAGATTTTCGAGCGGCTGGGTGAGATCGATGAAATGCGGCTGGTCGAAACCTTGCGGCGTGTTGAGCCGGCCATGTTGAGTGATTTTCAACTCACACAGGTCAACGGCGCACTTGATCGAATCGAAAACAGTTCGGATTTCGTTTCATTGGCGCGCAAGTTCGAGATCAAGACTCGTTTTGCCGAGATGCTGGAGATGGC
>CAZOXC010000653.1:0-2706 GCA_964583205.1 uncultured Pirellulaceae bacterium
TGTCGAGCCGGATCAAAGACACCGTTGCACTGGGGCGAAAAGTTTGAAGGTGGGCACGCAAATTGTCGAGGAGCCGTTTATCCGCCAGTTCAAGGTGGTGAATGGTTGGAATTCCTGAGCCGAACTTCCGTCGTCGGCAGCTACGAGCCGAACGCTTGGGGAATTTACGATATGTCCGGTAACGTCTGGGAATGGACTGCCGATTGGTATGACAAGGATTACTACAAACAGAGCCCGAAACAGGACCCACAGGGACCCACGCTCGCAGCCGATGCATCCGAAGATGAAAAGAAAGCGTTCGCCGAACGATATCTGCAAAAGACGATTCGCGGAGGAAGTTGGGGCACAATGCCGGCCGTCTGCCGATCGGCCAACCGGAAAAACACGATGCCAACCAATGGCGGTAGTGATCAAGGACTGCGGATCGTGCTGGTTCCCGATGATGTCTCAAGTTCTCCGGTAGCCGACGATAGCGAACCGGAAAGTGATTCAGGCAGTGAATCCGAAAGTGACTCAGCCGGTGAAGCTGAAAGTGACTCCGAATCAGATCAAGCTGACGGTGAAGCTGAAAGTGATTCAGCCAGTGAAGGTGAAGCTGAAGGTGAAGGTGAAGGTGATTCAGCCGGTGAGTCTGAAAGTGACTCCGAATCAGATCAAGCTCCTTGATATCGCTTGATCGAGAATCCTCTGGCGGGTTCAAGGATTTGCGTTATTCGGAGGACGTGATGCCTCGGACTGCGTCCAGGTGTTCATTTAGAAAATCTGCAAACTGATCTTCCTGCACTTCGTCCGTATTGCCAAAGCACATGCGGACGGAGTCTTTATTTTCATCGAGGTTGCGAACTGCAGGTTCACGTGCGAACGGAGTCAACCGTCCCAGCGTCGCCGCACCTTTGGGCCCGGTCAACGTCAGCCAGACAGCGTCTGTTTTTTTGGTTTGAACGCTGGCCCAGGGTTCCTTCTGGTCGGGAACATAAATGTGTACGACTTGTTTGTTATTCCAGAGAATTTGCGAATCACCGGCGGTCGATTGCAGCAGGTCGATAAGTAACTCCAGCACTTCCGATTCCCATTTGACTTTCTGGTTTGGTGGAAAGCCTTTTCGCAGGAAATGCCATTTCTCACCCAGCTTGGTCCAAGGCATATGATTTTCGACTTTGAATTCTGTGTCGGTAGTGCGATTCAGAAAACTTTTGGCGGCGGTATCCAGAAAGTCCCAGAATTCGGGAACATCAATTTCTTCCAGCGTATGTCCGCGAATTTCAACTTCCTGCCAAGTTCCTTTCTGGTTGGATACTTTGACTCGCGGTTGATTGCCGTAGATCGGCAAGTTGTCCATTTCGTTGAGTGTCTTGAGTTGAATCTTTTCCTGGAGTTGTTCGCGTTTGAAAGTTCCTTTGCGGCAGCGAAATTTCATTTTGACCAGCCAGGTTTCTGCAGTGATCGCATGGAAAAACCAACCGCGACTTTTAGTTTCTGCTGAAACTTCCACGACGCTGCGATTTTCCCAATCGGTTTCGGCAAACCCTTCAAAGTTTTCGATTCGGTCAACCACTTTCTCCAGGATGCGCCCATCCCACTTGACCTCTTCGCCTTTGCGATCGACACGATCTTGAGTGTGCCAGCGCCGCCCGTCGGCTTGCCAGGGCATTTTTGCTTGTTTGCCAACTTCCGTGATATCGAGGTCACTCTGTTTGGCCTCGAATTCTTTTTGCGGATCGAATTCCTTGCGTTTCTTATAGGGTCCCTGTTCCAAAACCGGCTGCAAGGCTTCACCTGTATGGCTCCGCATGACTTTTTTCGAACGAGCGGACTTGGCATTCGTCGCATGTTCGACGACTGTCTCCGGCGTGCCGGCGATCACCACTTGTCCACCGTCCTGCCCTGCCTCTGGTCCCAGATCAATCACCCAGTCTGCACACTTGATGATATCCAGGTTGTGTTCGATCAGCACCACGGTATTGCCAAGGTCTACCAGTCGCTGCAATACCTCCAGAAGTTTTGCCAGGTCGTCGAAGTGTAGACCCGTTGTTGGTTCGTCCAGCAGGTAAAGCGTCTGTCCGGTATCGGGCCGCGCCAGTTCAGAAGACAGTTTGACTCGCTGCGCTTCGCCACCGCTCAAAGTCGGCGCGGATTGACCCAGCTGCAGGTAATCCAAACCGACATCGCACAACGTTTGCAGGATGCGGCGGATTTTGTGAATGTTTTCGAATAGTTTGACTGCCTGTCCACACGTCATCTCCAGCACATCGTTAATCGAGTGCCCGTGGAAGTGAACCTGTAATGTTTCTTCATTGTAACGCCGGCCTTGGCAAGCCTCGCACTGCACCCAGACGTCCGGCAGGAAATGCATTTCGATACAAATCTGTCCGTTGCCCTCGCACTCTTCGCAACGGCCACCGGGAACGTTAAAGCTGAATCTGCGCTGCGTGTAGCCGCGAACTTTAGCATCCGGTAACTGGGCAAACAAATGTCGAATTAACTCGAAAGCCCCAGTGTAGGTTGCCGGATTCGAGGAAGGAGAATTGCCCAGCGGTGTCTGGTCAACTCGAATCACCTTGTTAATAAACTGAATGCCTCGAATCTCTTCGTGGGCACCGGGAGTTGTCTGGGCTCGATTCAACCGACGAGCCAGCTCGCGATAAAGAATATCGTCGACCAACGAGCTCTTGCCGCAACCGCTTGGTCCGGTCACCACTGTTAGAG
>CAZOXC010000654.1:0-2705 GCA_964583205.1 uncultured Pirellulaceae bacterium
TTTCTGGGTATGGCCGTTGTTGGAGCCGTGATTTCAAAAGTCCTCACGCGCCATCAAGGTCAGACAATTGCCGAAACGAATTTGATCGCTATCGCCGAGCGGTCGGCAAGTGTTTTTTCAGCTCTGAATGAACAACTGGTCGAGTTCCAGGATATCGGTCGAACAAAAGTGCTTGACGAACAGGACGAAAACGGTCAAGCAAGGCTCGCCCGGCGCTGGATGAACGCTGAGTTACGGTTCAATTTTCTCCTGGAAACCATCCAAAAACTGCTGGGCAAAAGAAAAATTGAGCCGGCCACAAAAACCAAAATCCTGAAGGCTCTTGGTAACACCGTTGCCGAATTTCAAGCAGCCAGCGAAGTCTGTGAGTTTTCAGTCGAATCGTCGTCCGCGATTTCGCAATTGATCAACATCTGTCAATCTACCGGCAATCACTGGGACCTTTCTAAAAATCCCGACATTGAAGAAATTCTCAAATTCTTGAATTCAATCGACGACACAGCCTAGAATCCGTCAAGCTACGAGCGATTTGTGACCGAACTCAATCGCAGCCACAGAATCAAGAATCAGGCTCAACAAAAGCCAAAGATGTGTAAAGGAATACTGGTATCATAAACTTTGCGCTTTCGCGCCTTTGCATGAGAACCTTCAAATCCAAATACTGGTCAAGAATCGCCCCTTGCTTATGGTTCTCGCCTGCAGCGTGATTGAGGATCGCGATTCAAAGCCCTATAATCAACCTGCCTCCTGAGGTGACCGGTAGACCAGTAAAAAAAGGATTATTCTGTTTTCGAACTCGATTTAGAGCTTATTGGTTATATACTCTTGATCGTCTAGATACAGCGATCGGCAAGGAAACGATTAAGCTGTTGATTAACCTCCATGAATCAAAGTTTTCCGATATGAATCTGATTGGTTACCCTGCAGACCAACAAAAGTCGACAGAAGATCAAAATACGACAAGACCAGGTCAACTTGTCGCCATGCGTCTTGCCGAAAAAGGCAAACCGCTTTTTTGTATCCACCCGTCAGGTGGTGATGTCGGCATCTATCGAAAGCTTGCGTCCAGAACGACGCCTGAGATTTCAGTATTCGGGATTCAATCGCGACTGCAGTGTGGTGCGACTTCCGAATTTTCCAGCCTCTCCCTAATGGCATTCGAATATGCCGGACTGATCAATGAACACCAACCGGCGGGGAAGATCCGACTGCTGGGATTTTCCCTGGGAGGTTTTCTGGCGTCGCTGATGGCTCTGGAACTAAAACAGATGGGACGGAGCGTTTCATTCCTTGGATTAATTGACAGTAACCCAAATTGGATTGTTGCGACGGAGACTTCACGTCAGGAACTTTGCTTGAGGCTGACACAAGTCTTCACCAAATTCCAAAGCATTGGAGGCAGGCACCAAAAGCCACTGGAGACTGTTAAGAGAGATGTTGCAGTTCTTGTCGACTCATGCATGAATGACCAACCCGTCTCGTCAACTGAAGTCATGGCTAACACGACTGCGATGGGCTACGTGCCAAGTGGCCAGCGGGATTCCGAACTATTGATGAAGTTCACTGACACTTTTCTGACTCACTGCCGGTTGTTGAAAGCCTTCGAGCCACCGGAAATCAATTGCCCCTTGTACCTTTGGTGGCCGGGCGACGCTGAAGAAGAAAGCAAATCCGGATCAAAATTGTGGGCAAGAAAAGCACTGTCGACTGTTTCCGAATCAATCATTGAAGGAAGCCACTACTCGGTCATGCGAGGGTCCTCGGTGCGGGTTTTGTCGGCCGAATTAGAAGCTGCCATCGCGCGTGAAGAAGAACCGGTAACACCGAAATAGTCATCCAGCAAAATTGCCGGCGACTGCTGGGCAGCCAGCTCTCGATTCCCACTCCGCCACGCAAATTCGTGACCGCTTACGCTTTCTTTCCATCCGCAAACGGCCGCCCGGCTGCAGTCGCAATCAGTCGTTGCTTCCAAGCATCAAGTATGCCTTTGGCGGTTTCCTTTGTCAGCAACGACGGCAGATAATTGACATCCAAAGTCAGGCGATTGCGGTAAAAGCTAATGGAAAAGTTGATTACCACCGTCGCACTACAAGGCGGCGATACGTGCACCGATTTGACCACCATGGAATTGACCGCGACTTCTCCTTCGCTGTTTAACAATTCACTTCCTTTGAATACTCGCCCCAAATTGGTCATCACGGCTGTCGCATCGGGCGCTATGTTCTGGGAGCGGTCCTTGTTACGAAATTTGAAGAACTTGGTAATCGGCCGAATCCTGCCCAACAAATCGATGGTCTCAATCCATGAATACTGCAGTTGCCAGCGACGAATAAATTTTACCTGTCTGGCCAGTTCCGAAACTAAAACCGGGTCATCAAGGCTGTCGGCTTCCAGGATCTTTTCATTCGCCTCCAGGTACGCCATCGAAACGCAATTTGCTGCCGGCATTTGCTTGTGCCGCTCGTCTCGCAGCGAAAATGGTATCAGAAATCGCAACCCGCGACGCTTGCGATTCCGCGTTGAGCTCCCGCTATTCGTATTCTCATGATTCCCCAACTCCGGATCGAACTTGAAACAGTCGTTGACTGCCTGAAACAGTTCACGAGCCAATATCGTATTGCTTGTTGCCGACAACTTTGCCGCCAGCGTACCAAATTGTTTGGTTTCATCTTCGTTCAATTCTGTCGAGCATTGCAGTGCGGGAT
>CAZOXC010000655.1:0-2687 GCA_964583205.1 uncultured Pirellulaceae bacterium
ATTCCAACTAATACATCCAATGCTAGCTGGGCAGCAAGTGCTAGTCTTTGCACTCACTAGATCAGTTATCGCCCAATCTCAAAGATGCCTGCAATTCTTTATTCAAATTGACCGGATTGGCTATCCTAACCGACAAATTTTCGCGCCTTTTAATCGGCTCAACCGAATCCCCGTCTTTTGACGGCGTGGAATTTCAACCAGTCAACACCATTCGGTTTTCGATACCAGACACAGTCTCGTGACAAATATTGTCGGCAAATTCAGCCTTATTGACCGTGTATTGTGTCACTACCCTTCAGTCGGGCGGCCGGCAGGACAAGATTACACTGGCAGCCTCGATCAACCTGGCCGAACAATTCAAAATTTCCACCATGTTGTCTCATCACTGATCGAGCAACGAAGTACCGAAAACGATTTAAACGGTTGTCACCTTGTGTTTTGAATGGGTCGGCACAGTCAAGCAGCTGTTCTGGTCCCATTCCAGGTCCATTGTCGACCACCACAACCCTGACCAGCTTGCGAGGCTTGTCGTTCAGCACCTGGACCTCTATTTGTCCAGAATCGACTGAATGACATGAATCAACTGCGGCATCAATTGTGGCTTCCAAAACCAACTGAAACGCGGACTCATCAATTCTTACCGAGGGCAGATCTTCCAGGAATTGCCAACTCAATTCGACATCATTCTGCAAAGCCGCTTTAAGGTTCGATTTGACAATTTTCTCAACAACCGATTCCAGTCGGCTTACCTGAAGCTCAATCGAACCCTTGGAATCAAGCAGCTTCAGCAGCGCCGTGAATTTCCCCAATCGTTTCTGGTACCGGTCCAGAATCCGTCTTCCATCACGAATGTTTTCCAATGATTGATTGCGCAAGCCATCCTGAATTACCTGACTACTCCCCTGCAGCCCAAGTTGAAACGGTTCGAGAATTTCGGCATATGCCAACGAGATTAGCTCGGCAGAGTTCTCAAACCCCGTGCCAGACTGACGGACCTGCCCTGCTCCGCTGTTGCGAGAATCAAACAAAGAAGGCGCGACCGAACTTCCCGAGTGCGGTTTCGCCACTTCGGCTTGGTCAACGTCCGGAGTCTCGCAACCAAATTCAAAGATCGTCTGGCCGATCCGGAGCGTATCACCTGCCTTAAGCTGATAACTGTCAATTTTTCGTTCATCGATAAACAGCCCGTTAGAACTATTCAAATCGACGACCTCGAATCCATGATCCGTACGGCGGATTTCCGCATGCCGCCGGGAAGCTTCGATGTCCCGCAAGTAAATCTCGCAGGTCTGATCACGTCCGATTGTCAGCTGGTCCTGCTCTAACTGCACACGCTGACCACGTCCGGGTCCATTTTTGAATTCCAGATAAAATGATAAGGCTGTAGACGGATTGCGTGAAAAACGGGACGACATAGGCTCGATTCAACAAATTGCCCGCAAGATTCCATTGTTACCGTTCATGGAACCAAGTCAAACTGCACTGTCTGAATCGCGACTAATTCAAGCCGCCAATTGAATATCAGCCGTTGGAACCGTCATCACCGGTTCCACTGCCACCCTCACCTTCATCGCCTCCTCCGAAGTCATCGGGCATTTGGATATCCAGCTCCGGTGGGTCAGGGCTGTCGTCGGGAGGTGTGCAACCTGAAATACCAATTGAAAACGCAGCCAGGAACGCAATCCATAGTGAATGCCACTTCATCGTACTCTCCGTAAATAAGATCTGGATATCGGCTCGAATAGTTACTCACCAGCAACCGCTCGCCAATCAACATTTAATTTGAACAAATTGTGGACAAGTCTTTCAATCCCATAAGACTGCAAACCTGTGAAATTTGTTTTTGCTGATGATGATTCTATCGAGAACCTGCAGCGTTCAGATGATCTTTTCTCTAACAGCCCACAAAGCCGCTTGTGTACGATCTTTGACTTTGAGTTTATTCAGAATGTGCTGTACGTGCTCTTTGACCGTTTCGTAGCTGATATCCAGAGCCCGAGCGACTTCGTTGTTCGTTTTGCCCAAACTAACTTCGCGCAAGACATCGATCTCGCGTTTGGTCAGAACCGACGTGGCGTCGCTGTCGGTCGCATTTATAACGGAATTCGCCCGTTTGACAAATCCGCTTGGCCAAACCTGTTTACCCTGAGCGATGTTCAGAAATTGAACCACAATGTTCTTGGTACTTTCTTTTTTGCTGACCCAGCCAGCAAAGCCCGATTTGAATGCCAGAGCCTGCTCAACCGTATCGTCAAACTCCGACAAAAACACAATCGGTGGCAATTGTCCCAGAGAGTAACGTGATTCAAAAAACGACCTTACCGGTTTACCATCCACGCTGCATTCCGTAATGATAAAAGCGAATTCCTGTTCGGCTAACAGTCTGGGCACGTCAGACAGACTGGCAACTACCAGTTCTATGTCTACCTTGCTGTCTGCAAACATCCCGCGCAATCCTTGTGCAATGGCCGGGTGCTCGTCAATTAACAAAACACGCATTTAGATCGAAATGGGATGGGAAGGGAAGGGAAGAAATTGGAGTGGAAGGAATTTGAGGGAATTTCATTCTACACCTAATCCAGACAAAAATGAATATTCATTTTGATGGTGGTGTCAGCGAAAGCCGCAATCTCATCAAGATCTTCGAAAATCAACCGGATTGTTTTTGGCTTTCGCTTGTTTCAGTC
>CAZOXC010000656.1:0-2684 GCA_964583205.1 uncultured Pirellulaceae bacterium
GTGTTGGAGGCGATCGACAAGTCGCAAACCTATCGAGTACTCATCGAAGAACCATCGCCGACCGAGGTGAAACAGATTCAACAGGAACTTGCTGAACAGCTTTTTACAGATTGTCCGCCGGAAAAATAAACCAGCGATTGCACACAAATCAAGGATTGATATACGTGTTGGACCTGTCGCGCAAGTCATGGATGCTTGCCCTGATCTCGATTGCCCTGCTCAACAGCGGATGCGCTGGATTGTTCAAGCCCAAGGTGACCGCGCCTTTGCCGCCAGTGATCGCGGAATCGCAGTTAAATCAATCGACGGTGTTTGACACGATCAATCGGAACACGGAAAGCCTCAGACAACTTGAAGCTGACGTGCGGATTTCCATGACAGGTTTGCCTTCGTCAATTTCCGGAACCCTGGTGCTGGAAAGACCATCCAACCTGCGGCTCACGGCCGGGTTTCTGGGGGTGAGCGATCTGGGAGTTGATATTGGCAGTAACGATGAACTGTTTTGGATCTGGCCTAAGACCTCGTTGCCTGGACAGGAATCCTCCATCAAGTTTGCTCGCCATAGCGAATTTGCAGCCAGCCCTGCGTTCCAGCAAATCCGTTTGCAACCTCGATGGATTATCGATGCGCTGGGGCTGATCACGTTTGACTCCAGCGATCAACACTCCGGACCCTATCCTCATGACAGCGCTGCCCATGTCAAGTTTCATAGCCAGTTAGGGCAGGGGGCAGAAAGCATTACTCGAGAAGTGGTTGTCAACAAACGATACGGCTGGATCGAGCAGGTGACTCTTTACGATGCCAAGGGCGCACGAATCGCCTATGCCAATGCAACCGACCACCAGTTCGTCGATCAGGCGACAGTGCTCCCCTCATTCGTGCAATTGAATGTATTTCCGGTTGGCTCGAAACCAATCACCATGGAGTTTGACTTGAAACGAATCAAACTCAATCAACTCTATGTTGACCCGGCGCAAACCTGGCAAATGCCGTCACCAGAAGGTGTGGAGCAAATTGACATCACACGAGTTCCATTGGCAAATCAGATTGACTCGTTGAGTGACGTCAGTCAATTCAATCAACCTGCAGAGTTGCAGCCGCTGATTAAGGAAAGAACTGGAAGACGTTTGCTTCCGCGAGATCGTAGTTCGCTACTTTCCAGATAACCCTCCACCGGTGGGAAGGTCAGGTCAGATCACTACCATCGAGGGGTGTTGGGAAATAATTCTGCTTGCCAGGACAGCCATGAATTTATCGACATCGGTTGCTGGTTCGATTTGACGCAGCAACAGAAAGTCCTCGCTGGATACACTGCTGAAGACTGTGGAAGTTAAAACTGATTTTTGGTCAGCAGTCAGCTCGATCCCATTTTTTTGGCTGGCATCGTTGATCACTCTTGCCACCGAAGGCAGAAAATGATCGACAAATTCCTGCCAGGCAAAGGGTTGACCAGTGAGACAATCGTTGAGGATTTTTCTCGAATCAGACATTGGGATCTTGGGTGAATGGAATCGTCCAAAGTTGAATCTTTACGATCCAGTTTACATTCAATATCAGTTCAATCGTAAAACATTACGGGCAAACTGGATTGCTTTCCGCTCGGAATGGGTCTCAATTTTAACATTCACATCGAATCAGGGAAATTCAGTCAATTCAAACCAAGAAAGTGTCGAATTGAAAAAGCCCGGGTTTTGCCGAGCATTTTGGATTGTTTGAGCAATTCAATTTACTTGACACCCTTTTTCCGTGAATTTATCATCACGAAATAACTCCCCGAACACATTCGTTTGGCGAAGTTGTTTAGTCGTTTCAGCGAAGGAATAAAATGACGCATGTCGTAACCAAACCCTGTGATGGATGTCGGTATACCGACTGCGTTGTTGTTTGTCCGGTCGAATGCTTCTACGAGGGTGAGAAAATGCTCTACATTCACCCTGACGAGTGCATTGATTGTGAAGCTTGTGTTCCGGAATGCCCAGTTGAAGCGATCTTCTATGAAGATGATGTGCCCGAAGAATGGAAAGAGTACATCGAGATCAATGCGACTGAATCTCCAAACTCGGAAAATATTACCGAGCAAAAACCGCCACTGACTGACGGAAAAGACGGTTAGTGTCGCTTCCGCTGGCAACTCCATTCCGCAACGGAATGGTCTCAATTTTACAGTCGGTATCGGCGAGCGAACGTTGCTGCTTGCGCTGATAGCTGGCGGATTCTGCCTGCACTCGATGAACCGAGTGTACTCAATCAATGGTTCTTTGAATCCTCTGCTGTTCTCTGTGAAATCTTCAAGTGGTTACTTGCGATTGACTTTGTTGGCCCGTTAAGATGAGTCAATTAAAGTTTCACGGAAGATGTTAGCAGGATGCACAATGAAACATTTCGCTTGTGATCGTTGTCGGAAACAAATCCAGGATGACGAGTTGCGCTATGTCGTACGGATCGAGATCGAAGCGGCGTTGCATGACACGGACGGTCATCATGAACTGGATCATCTGGACCAGATTCATAGTGCGCTGGAATTGGCTGAGTCGCTCGAGTTTGACAACTTGAGTGATCAGATCTATCAAAAGAAAATTTACGATCTGTGTCCCGATTGTTTTCGGCTTTACACTCGCAATCCGCTTGCGATGGAACAGTGTCAGACAGTTGGATTCAGTGAAAACTAATTCGGAACCATGAAT
>CAZOXC010000657.1:0-2684 GCA_964583205.1 uncultured Pirellulaceae bacterium
GTATTGAAATTTCATACTTCTATTGTACGCCATTAAGCATCGCTGGCTAACTTGCAACCGGCCTTCTATCATTGAATTGCGGTCAGGTCGGCGTCGGTCAGTTAATTTTTTTCAGCTTCCGACTTTTAAAAACCAAGTGGCAATCATGTGGCTTGTCATGCATGTTGAATCGATCACAAAAGAAACTGCCGAATTTCGGTAATGCAATCGACCAGAATATGTAAAAATCCCAAGGATAGCACTGTTGAACATTCAATACAAAGCGGTCGTTGAAAGTCGAAATTGGGATCTTAAATGCTTGCCTTCCCTGAAAACGTCCGCTACCCTTAGCTATTGGAAGGCACGGAACTTTCACTACCGAATCTGTTGTCTTCAGGACATTCACTTTTTCCGGCCGTCCAACTCCCTCGCTCCGGTTCTCCGACGACTTACGGGATCTTCTCAGGTCGGTTCAGGTCACCAGTCCTAAGTTAAGTCGTTTGTGCAGACCGATAAAAGGCTGCAGGGAGAAATTGATTGTGATTCGGTGTTGTTTGTGGAAGCAAATTGTTCTGCTGTTCATAGCGGCTTGTGTTCCTTTTACGTTAAACGTTCAACAGGCCACCGGCGATGAACCTGTTGCCAGGTTCCTTTCTGAACTCAAAGCCAGTTACGAATTTGAAGTTGCACTGGACTATTTGAGTCAACTGGAAAACAGCTCGCTGTGTCCCGATGATTTTCGGCGACGAATTCCACTTGAGAAAGCGGAAGTCTACATTCTCAGCGTGAGCCGGACACGTGATCCTCGGCAGCGTGAATCGTTGCTCAATCAAGCTCAGGCGACGCTTGAATCATTTCTAAAGACAGACCCCGAAGGTGATTTACGTTCGAATGCCGAACGGACTCGAGCCAGTTTGTTGATCGCCCGCGCTGGCATGTTGGTGGAAAAAGCCAAAGGCGAGCGAGTTACCGCCGATGAAAAAACCAACCTGCGCGGCAAAGCGCGGACGTTCCTGCAGAGTGCCTCCAAGTCCTTTGAAGATAACCGAGGCATCCTTCAAAAAGAAATCGTGGCGATGGGCAAGCCCGAAGAGGCCGAGAAACGCAAACAGTTAACGGCACTGCAAAACGAATACATAATCGTCAGACGCATGTCGCCTTCGATCAAGGAAAAGATTGCCGACACCTTTGATGATGGTGACGCCAGTCGCAACAAAATACTGGAAGAAGCAGCTACCGAATTCGTCGATATCTTCCAGGACTATGGCAACCGCCCCGGCGGACTGGACTCGGCACTCTATGCTGCTCGTTGCTATTCGAAACTTGGCAAATACGACGATGCTCTTGGTTACCTGGTGACTGATATTTTCACGCAGTCCGATGTCCCCGCATTTTATGAAATCAAAAAACAAGGCGCCATGATCGCTTTGAAATGCTGGGAGGCAAAAGACCCCCTGCCCTTCAACGAGATCATCACTTACCTGGCACCCATCATCCAAACGATCAAACCGAACGACAAAAAAACGCCTGATTGGCAGCGGGTCGAACTGGGTTTTGCCCGGGCTTGCATGCAGAAATCGGAAAAGATCAAAGCTGACCGTCCGCGCAATCGGGAAGAACGCAGCATGATGAATCGGCTGGAAGATGCCGCCATCGATTTGGCTCGCAATATCTCCCGGGCACCGGGCCCACATCGCGAGACCGCGCGGGAGATGCTGGTCCAGTGGAATAAAAAGGTCGGCGACGTCGCCGAAAACGTTGAACCGCCCAAGTCACTTTCTGAAGCTCGTGATCGAGGCCGGGAATTCATCGCCGATATCGAAGATCTTTCCAACCGAATAACAACAGCCGAAAGTCAGTTGGCGGCCGGTGGAGCCGACGCGACTGCAATCCAAACTCAACTTGAAGAAAATCGAGGCGAGTTAAACGAAAAGTGCAATCAGGCTTTGGGGTTGTTCGAACTGGCATTGGGGCTGGCGACCGAAGACACGCCGCCGGATGACATTTCCTACGTGCGATACCTGCAGTCCTATTGCTACTTCAAACTGGACAGGCACCTGGAAACTATTGTGATCGGACGTTTTCTGTTTGATCGCTACCCGGACAATGCCGGCGCAAAGGAATCCATGTCATTGGTCTGCAAATCGAACTGGAAGATGTATAGCTCGGCCAATGAAACCCAGCGGAAGTTTGAAATGCAGCAGTTGGCTACGAATTGTAGTGACATGATGAGCAAGTGGCCTGATGCTGCAGAATCACAAACAGCCGCCCAGTTGCTAACGATCGTTTCACTGCAGAACAACGACCTGGATGCCGCAATGGAATCCTTCAGTACGATCAGTCCGGGCTCGAAAGCGGCCGAGAGTTTGTACTTGAGCATGGGACAAACACTCTGGCAGTCGTATCTGCGAGGCAAAAAGGACGGCCAGGACAGAACCAGGCTGGCAACCATTCGCGATTCCGCAGAAGAAAATCTCTCCAACGGAATCGCCAAACTGAATGCCGGTAGCTTGACCGAATATCAGGCCAGAGCCTTGCTCTCGCTGGTGGAAGTCCACTTGGAAAAAGGGGATTTCCAGGGCGCACTCAATCGTCTGGAATCCGACAATCTGGCGCCGCTGGATCTGGTGAAACGAAAACATCCAGCCGCGAATTTAAGCAAGTATCGGCTGGACACTTATCGGGCCGCAATTCGCGCCTACTTG
>CAZOXC010000658.1:0-2678 GCA_964583205.1 uncultured Pirellulaceae bacterium
TGCTTTTGCGAATCTGAATTCTTGCGTTCTAATTCTTGCCGCAGTTCAGTGAGTTCATTCCTCGCTCGTTCGCTGTAATTCACTTTTCGGTCTTTCACTTGCGACAGCGTTTCTCTGGCCGTATCGGTTTGCTGTAAAGCCAATTGCAAGTGAAAAAGAGCCACACCAAATCGAGATTCTTCGGGCCATTCAGCCCACAACTGTTGCAAAAGATCCTTGGCTTCGTGAAGATGATTTCCGTCAATGTAAGATCTGGCGAGGTTGTATTTGAGTTCACGAATCGTACTTTTGGTCGCTACCTCAGCGTTTTCGTCTGGTTCTTCGATGTATCCCAAAGCAACCAACTGGTCGATGGCTGCCTTCGATTCGACTGGGTCTAAGCGATAGTTGGCAGGGTGCTGACCTGTTGAAAAATCACCTTTAACCGCTTCCCATGATTCGATCATTTCTATCGCATTTGAATCAGAGAAAATGCTATCCAAAACTCTACCGTCCATATCATTCGCAGCTGGCAATCCAAAGTGGCGAAGAATGGTAGGACAGATATCCAGAATAGAAGCGCCAAATACGAGTTCGTCCTGCTTTATTCCTGGCCCTTTTGCCACGAAGATTCCAGTAGGACGATGTTCGGCCGCTGGGCCCGCAGGTTCATTGGGCAAATGACGTGGCCGCAATCGATCCGGATGAAACCCGTGATCGGACATCAAAATGACGGTTGTATCTGGACCTGCTAGTTGCAATAAACGTCCAAGCATCAGGTCATGAAAACGATATGCACTTTCAACGACATGTTGGTAGATTTCAAAATCTTCTTCGGAAATCCAATCCTGGCGAGGCGGATTGTATTTCATAAAGCCGTGACCAAAATGGTCAATGCCATCAAAGTATGTCGCCATAAAATCCCATTCAGTGTTCTCCATCAACCAAGTGGTCGCACCCTGAATGCCAGCGGTTTCAGCAAGCGTCTTTGCGCATGAATAGATTCGACGATCTTCTGTTTGATTGACATCCGCAGCCTTGGGAATGAAGGCCAGCAATGAGTCGCTGTCTAGCTCTTGAGGATGAACACGGAACTCCGCCAACTTTTCGGCCATATCGACAGGATGCACTGTGCCTGGTCGAACCGGCCACGGTTGCCCTAAATCTGAGTTAGCTCGTTGGTAATGGTTAGAGACCATCACGCCGTCAATGGGCTCAGCTGGGTGCGAGGGCCACCAGCCAACCACATTACATTTCAGGCCCTCTTGATTCAGGACATTCCAAATCGCCTTGCATTTTCGGGACAGATTCGTAATGGGCCGAACTCCTCCACTTTCAGGATCCGGCTCGGAAAAACCATGGATACCATGTTTGTAAGGACGTTTGCCCGTAGCAATACTGGTCCACAACATCGGGGAAAGAATGGGGCTGCAAGTGGACAGGTTTCCCTTAACGCCGCTCTCAATCAGATGTTGAAGGTTGGGCATTTTACCAGCATCAACCAAAGGCGTGATTGATGCCCAGTCAGCAGCATCCCAACCAATCAATAGAAGTTTGTTCTTTTGCATTTCAATTACTCCGACCATTTCATGCAACGGACTGATTCTGAATGCCACGCGCAGCGATGGAAATAAGACGCGACACGAATCAATAAAGGCGTGCGCTTGGATCAAGTTGTTGACGATTCAATCGTTTCAACTTGCTTTTCGTCTGCGGCGATAAGCCCCGATACCAGCCGCACCTAATGCCAGTAAGGTGATCGAAGAGGGTTCTGGAACAGCCCCAGTGTCTCCGATCCTAATCGGGTTCCCCTCGTTTTCATAATATATCTGCGTGATGGTAAAAAGAGTGTTGCCTACTCCGTTATAATCGATTGTTCCCCAACCGTAATTGATTACACCGGTGGTATCGTTTTGAAATTCGAATGCAAAATTTCGGGTTATAGGGCCATCCAGCCAATCGGGTCCAGCTACACTAGCCGATGCCAAAAATCCGTAGGGATCCCGATTCCCAGCCGGATTTTCTCCAGAAATCTCGTAGGTTCCCAAGCCTGTCGCAAAACCTCGCAACTGAGGCGGGCCAGCGATAGTTCCATTGACTCGAAACTGTGCGAGTGACGTCGCTCCTCGGCCCACATGCTCAATTCCGTTGTTGGAAAACGTCAGGTCGAAGACGCTACCGCCGTCAACGTTAATCGTAACATAGTTGGGGACGCCGGCGGAGGCGGAAGCAGGTGGAGGATTTACTTCAATGTTGCTTGCTAATGAGGCCACGATTTCCGCGTCCACTTCATTTAATGAGCTAAACAACAGGCCGCCAAATGCCAGTGAACCGATTGCGAGCGAGGTTCGATTCGTGTTTTCCCTGCCATTGATTTTTTCATTTTTTTTCATATTGATCTGGTTTGAGCGATTCCAGGAAAATGGATTGTATCTAGGAAAACATCCGTTTTTGAATGTGGAAGTCTAAGCGTCAGCTTGGAGCGGAAATCAACACCACTCGCCAGGAGTCTCTCACTAAGCAAGTGGCAGATAAAACTGCAAGGATTTCTTATCGACCTTCGACAAGGATTCGTTTCCTTGCAGGATAGTTGGCGGCAAAAGCTTGAGGCGGATTGGGCCACCGACCTGTTTTTGTTATCGAAAATCCCGCGCGGGTTCCGCAGAGAAAACACTGATCCGGTAGCTCACCGGCAATCG
>CAZOXC010000659.1:0-2669 GCA_964583205.1 uncultured Pirellulaceae bacterium
TGCATGAACCGGTCGCCTGCTTTCTGCACCCCTGCCCAAAACGCTTTGGAAAACTCATCTGGAATATAACCGGCCAGCACCAGCGTCCCTTCTGTGTTGATGATCTTAACAAGTTTTTGGCGCTGACTTTCCCGCAAACCCATATCGGAAAGAGAATCCGTTGAAGGTTTCTCCCGGTCAATATAAATAGCAACCCGCTCGCCGGTTTTGACACCCTGGCAGATTATTTTGCACTTGTGTTTGTGCTTCAGATAGATCGCGACGAAATCGCTTTCCTGTCGAGCCACACGTTCTTCGAAATCCAGATTTGCCAGACGTTTGAGCGTTGCCAGCAGGAAGTCACCCGATTCACGATCCATCGGTGGCATCGAGTGCCAGATGCCGTCAACCTTATAGCGAACGTTGGCCATATCCTGCTGATAATCCAGCAACACCACGTCCGATCGTTTGGTGATCGCATCCGCGATCATGATCACCATCGGTGGGTAGCCCGGCGAGGGCTCCACTGCTTCCAAATTCGCCTGTTGAATCTCATCGGTCGGCCCACCCGCAACGAACTCGATCGGTGGCAGCGATTGGGGTGGATTCGGCAGATTTTCACTCATCAGTTTTTGCCCTAACCCTATTTCATAACCCGTTGAATTTCCTGGATCGAGGTGATTCCCTCGAGCACCAGACGGTAACCCTGCTGCGGCAAGCTCAAATGACCCTGCTTCTGCGCTACAGCAATGACTTTGTCCAATTTTGGTTCTTCGACGATGACCTTGCGCAACTTGTCGTCAACCGTCAGCATTTCAAAAATCGCGATTCGACCAAGGTAGCCGATGCCATTACAAGTCGGACATTTCGGCACTTCAATGGGCCGGCCTTTTTCGTCAAGTAGTTGTTCAGGCGGCGGTGGTTGAAAGTGAGTATAAATCGTCGGAGGATCCTGAGGGTTGCCACCCAGTTGTTGAATCAGTTTGGGATTAGGAGCCAGAGCTTGCCGACAATCGACACAAAGTCGCCGCACCAAACGCTGGCAAATTCCCAACTGCACTCCCTGGGCATATCGTTTCCGATTCTTGTCACTGGTCACCATGGTACGCAAGATCGCCTCAGCGGCGTTCCTGGCATTGATCCGGCTGACCACCAACCGTTCGTTCTCCAGCACTTCCTCCGACATCAGGTCGATTGACTGGGCATCTACAAAATCCGGTATCACGTAGCAGGATGGCTGCCTCAAAACCAGACTGCTTAGAACACTTGCCGGATTCTGACCTTGCGAGCGGTAGAAAACCGAGGGTTCAATATTCTCCATCTCCGATTCGATTTCGTTCTCATCAATCACCGAAACCCAGTCTCGAGTGAATCGATCGGCGCCATGTAAAATCGCTCGCCAAGTCGTCGACAGCCCTTGTCCGGGAGGCGACGAAACCACCACGAAGCCCGAGCCATTGGCGACGGATCGGTAATGCTGATACATATCCGGCCACATACCCAATGCGACCAGCTCGGTGGGCTGTTTTTGTTCGGTATCAAACTTCAACTGGACTCGTTCACCCGTTTGGGTTCCTTGAGTCGACAACAGGCAACCCACTTCGATCCGTTTGACCTTCACATTGAATTGCCCGCGCTGTTTGCTGCGGCGATCGGCTGGATTGAGTCCAGCCAGATGCTTCAAGCTGACCAACATCGCATCGCCGGTGGGACGATCCAGCATTTCCATGTCCAGCCAGGCACCATCGATCTGCATTTTCCGAGTGACGGCTTCGCGAGTGTAATCACAGATGATCTGCTCCACTCGTCGGTATACACCATCGTGCAACATCTGGGCTGTCAGCGGAAAGGTTTCGTGCTGTCGAGCCAGAATCAAATTGCCTTGCTTTTCATCAGACGAATTTCCGGCCGGTTTGAACTGGATTGGCAAATCCAACATCTCGCCAGGCGGAGCATCCTCGTCACGATTGATTTCCTTTTCCAAAGCTTCGGGATCGGTCTTGCCGCTCCGCATAAACAGGTACACGCTGAAAGGCACGAATGCACCCAGCAGATAGGCCGGGAACCCCAGCAGGAAAAACGGAATATTGATTACCGCGCCAAACAGTCCCAGCATGAAAGAAACAAGTACCAGCGGATTCCAGACTTGTGGATACAACTCGTGCTGACTTTTGAATTTGATCGAATCGCGATTGATCCAGTCGGCCAGTTTGACCCAGACCAGAAACACCACGGTGATCAGGACCAGTTTCCAGCCGGCGAAATAGCCACCTGGACCGCGGTAGATACTGTGTGGGTCTGCTAATTCAGCGGCCGGTCGATAGGGTGGCCAATTGCCGTCAGCCGCCGCTTCCACCTCAGACTGATCTTGCGCCCAACTTTGGTTTTCACAAGCGAATCCGCTCAGCAGCACGATCAGAAACAAGCACGTTGTTAAACGCTTCATTAAAGGATTCCAGGTTGCGATACATTAATGCCTTTAAGAGCCATTTTCAGAGCGTCTCGATTTGGCGCGACCTGGAATGCGGTGGGTCGATCAATCAATTCTCGATCCACCAGGTCTTTGAGGCTCATGGTGAAATCCTGCATGCCCTCTTCAGCGCCGATCTTGATTGCGTCGCCCAGTTTATGGTCCTGTTCCTCCAATATTAATTTGCGCACCGTAGGATTAAAGAGCATCACTTCACAAG